>JBDUEQ010000020.1:0-15626 GCA_040002315.1 Gammaproteobacteria bacterium | reverse complement strand
ACACGGCAAGGCGGCCCCACGCCAGCCGCGCGTGTGTGGTGCGCTGGACCGAGTAATAGCAGGTGCCCATCAGCGCCGAGCCGCCGAACGCGAAGATCACGCCGAAGGTGTGGTCCGGGCGCAGCTTGCTGAAGGTGAGGAACGGAATGTCGAGGTTCCAGAACGGCCAAGCCAGCTCCGCGGCCAGGTACATGCCGACCAGCATGCCGATGATCCCCCATACGGCCGAGGCGAGCAGGAACAGGCGCACGACGTGGTCGTTATAGGTCTCTTGGGTATGCATCGACGGGTCCTGTTGTGCAAATGGCAAGGGTATTGCACCGGTTGAATCTACTCGCACGTCGGGTGCTCCTCAAGCGCACGCGTCCGGATATAAACACGGGCACGATGCCGCGCCGGTTCACAGTCTAGTGCCTTCCCACACCTCAGCGCGTAGCTTCGACACTGAATTGAACACAGGTTTCTTGGCCGTACAGAGAACTCGACGAAACTCCTTATTCTTGCGAGCGACGTCCTTGTTGCCGCCCATGATCAATGGATAGCCTACTAGACCATCGTTCCCCGCCATCGCGATCTCGATCGACGCCCCATCGTCCAGTGTGTACTGCAGCGACACAATCGAAGTCGTGGGAAAATAAATGTAGCAAGATCTCGCGTGTGTCTCGTACGGAATGTCGCCGGGTTTGAGTTCAATTGCGTCGAGATGAGGATAGACATGCCCTAGCTCCTTGTCGGGGAGCGCGAGCAACAATTTGTTTTGTCCAACGGAATGGCTTGCGGCGGCGTTCGGCCGGTCGAACACCATGGTGGGCTCGCGCGCCGCCCACTGTCGGTACATGGAGGTCACGTCAGAGACGCCCCGTGATAAGCATTGACTGATGCAGCAAGATTGCCATTTTTTTTGAATGCTTCGGTTGTGCGTTGTGGGAAAGGTTACGCTGAGCGAATCACGATGGAAACAGGGATCTTCACGTACTAAGACCGCGGAAGAATGAGCTTTCTACGTGCGCTACCGCACAGACCATTGCCGTAGTCCATGAACGGCACGCGCAAAGGTGACCTGCCGCGCGATTGGCTGCATCGATCGCCAAGGGCCGCATCCACACCATGCTGGTCAGCGAGGCCAGGTTTGTTGCAATGATGCGTAATAGTCGCCGCCGCGAGATGACCCGCGGCGATTCGCGCCCGTCGGAATTGGGTCGATGATGCATTACCCGAAGTGACGCAGGAAAAAGGCGATTTGGCGGACGACGCATGATCCCGCATCGCAAAAAATCGTGACACATTAATTCACGGCGTGACCTTTAGACCGATTTGCGGCCCTACGCGGCGCACGCACCCGACCCCGCGAACGACTTCCCCTCGGGAGCACGCACCAACTGATATACTGGTATAATGAGAATGATTCGTATCCGCAACGCGGTGCGTGACGTGCTTGTGGTGGCGCTGGCATGCGTATGGGCACTTCCTGCCGGCGCTCAGGATGCGAATGCCCTAGTGCCGCAAACCTGGCAAATCCTCGACTATTTGGCGGCCGACTATGCTGGCGCGGTCAAAGACGGTGCCGTAATCAGCGGCTCGGAGTACGCCGAGATGCGCGAGCTCACGGCGACGGCACGCGAGCGGATTCAATCCATGAAGCCTACCGCTGCCACGGTGACCTTGCTGGCCCAAGCGGACACACTGATCGCCTCGGTCGAGGCCAAGTCGCCGCCGGTACAAGTAGCAGAGCAGGCCCATGCTCTGGCCGACGCGCTGCTGCGCGCATATCCGGTGCCCACGGCCCCAGAGAAGAGTCCGGACGTCGCGCGCGGAGCAACGCTCTACCAAAGCCACTGTGAATCTTGCCATGGAGCCACCGGCGCCGGGGACGGGCCGGCTGGCCTAAAGCTGTCGCCGCCGCCGATTGATTTCACCGATCAGGTGCGCGCCGATCAGCGCAGCGCATTGTCGCTGTTCGAGGTGATCAGCCACGGCGTAGAAGGCACGCCCATGGTGGGTTTCGCCGCGCAGCTCTCGTCGGCTGATCGATGGGCAGTGGCGTATTACGTGGGCTCGCTTGCCTACATTCGCGAAGCGCCAGCCGGCGCAAAGCTCTGGCACAAGGATGCGAACGCACGAGCTCAAATTGCCAATTTGCAGGATTTATCGCTGGTGCGCGTGGTGCAAATGGCGCCGACCCTAGATGCGGAACACGCGCGCGGGATCGTCGGCTATTTGCGAGCCCATCCGGATGCGATACAGCCGTTGAGCGGTATCCCGCTGGCCCGCGCACGCATTGCGGCGAGTCTATCCGCGTACCATTCGGGCGCAGTGACCGACGCCGCCCAATTCGCGCTATCCGCGTACCTGGACGGGGTTGAGCCCGTTGAACCCCAACTCAACGCACGCGATGGAGCGTTGCGCGCGCAGTTGGAAACCGCAATGGGCGCCTATCGTACTGCCTTGTCGAGCCGTGCTCCCGTCCATGCGATAGCAAAGCAGGCCGGCGACATCGATACCATGCTCGAGCAAGCCGAGAGTGTCGTTGCCGCAGCGGCGGGCGACGCCACGTCGATTTTCCTCGGCGCCTTCACCATCCTGATCCGCGAAGGCTTGGAGGCCCTGCTGGTAGTGGTGGCTTTACTAGCCTTCCTGCGCAAGGCCGAACGATACGAAGCGGTTCGCTATGTACATGCCGGATGGATCGGCGCCTTGGCCGCCGGCGGACTCACCTGGGTCGCGGCGCGATACGCCATTTCGATCAGCGGCGCCGGGCGCGAACTGACGGAAGGGTTGTCCTCTCTGTTCGCCGCCGTCGTGCTGATTACCGTCGGTTTATGGATGCACCAGAAAAGCGTCGGCGGCCGATGGCAGCAATATCTCAAAGAAAAAATGCACGAGGCGCTGAATCGACGTTCTGCATGGTTCCTGTTCAGTCTCGCTTTCATCTCGGTTTACCGCGAGGTGTTCGAAACCATTTTATTTTATGCCGCGTTATCGAATGCGGGCCAGGGCCTCTGGCCGCTGGCCGGCCTCGCGGCAGGCGCCGCCGTGCTGGCTGTGATCGCGTGGGTGCTGCTGCGTACCAGCCGGCGTCTGCCGATCGCCACGTTCTTTTCGGCCAGTTCCCTATTGATTGCGGTGCTCGCCGTCGTGTTGACCGGTAAAGGGGTCGCCGCTCTGCAAGAAGCGGGATGGGTTCCGGTCACCATCGCGCCCATGCCGCACATTGAATTTCTGGGGATCTTTCCGACTTGGCAATCGCTGTTGGTGCAATTGGTCGTGATCACCGTGTTGAGCCTCGGGTTCGCGCTCAACCATCGACGCGGGCGCAAGCTATCGCGTATTGCGAGGCAACCGACGGACGTTGAGGGCAACCGTGCATAACGCACCAGTGGTTGAAGTACGTTATTCGGCGGGAGCTGTCGCGTCCGCCAACTCCACCCAGGTCGGTGCGTGATCGCTGGGCTTTTCCCAGCCGCGCACCTCTCGGTGCACGCCGGCGTCAGTCAACCGGCCTGCCACCGACGGACTTAGCAGCAGATGGTCGATACGCAGACCGGCGTCGCGACCGTAGGCGTTACGGAAATAGTCCCAGTACGTATAGATGTGTTCGTTGGGATGAATGGTGCGCAATGAATCGACCCACCCGTGCTTGATCAGATACGCGAACGCCTCGCGAACTTCGATTCGAAACAGCGCATCATCCAACCAGCGCTCGGGCTTGTAGACATCGACCTCGGTCGGTATCACGTTGTAGTCTCCCGCGAGAACCACGGGTTCACCTGATAAAAGCAATTCGGCGGCGTGCGCAAGGAGGCGGTTGAGCCAACGAAGCTTGTATTCGAATTTCGGTCCCGGCGCCGGGTTGCCGTTGGGTAGATAGAGGCAGCCGATCACGATGCCATTCACGGTGGCTTCGATGTAGCGCCTATGGAGGTCGTCCGGATCGCCCGGGAGTACCCGCCTGATCTCCGACGGTTCCGTGCCGCGAGCCAGGATGGCAACGCCGTTCCAGCTTTTTTGCCCGTGCCAGATCGCGCCGTAACCGGCATCCCGTATGGCGGCCTGCGGAAAATTCTCCTGGGGCGTCTTCAACTCCTGAAGGCAGACAATATCGGGCGACGCTTCATGAAGCCAACGCAGCAGGTTGGGCAGGCGTGCGTTGATGCTGTTGACGTTGTAGGTAACGATTCTCATAGTGACGATTATCATGCAAAAATCGGCTAACTGCATAGAGTGAGCTGTTTCTTGCCTTCTTAGTTTCGTGGAGCGGAAAATTTCGTGCCAATTGGGGCGCGAAACAATCTCGCCAAGCTGTACGCGAAGGAGCAACTACTGGGCGCGCGTGAACGCTCGGTTGCTGGCTATTCAAGGGGGTCGATCGGACGCGCTAGCATATTGTCCGGAAGTCACCGAAACTACACAGCGACAAACTGGGAGAGTTCCACAGCATCTGAGGCCGGTATCCGGGATGCTAATGTCACGAGCAGGCATCTCATGAGACGCGCACACCGTGACGACGCGGATCGGCGCGTGAGAAACGTGGCGAAAGGAGACAACGTGAAACTGAGTGCTGTAGTTCTTGCGAGTGCGATGTCGGCGCTGGTCGGCGCGGTTGCAACTGCGGATACGGTGAGCAATGCCGATTCGCGGAATGTGATCGCCGTGGACACTCACGCGCGTGCCGAGCTGCTGGCTGAGATGCGGGCACATCTCGTGAATATACAGGCGCTGCTCGAGGCGCTCTCGAAGGGCAACATGAAGGGCGCAACTCAGGCGGCTCGCGCCTCCGGGGTCCAGTCGGCCAGCGAATCTGCCGACGACATCATCGCACATCTTCCCAGCGGCTTTACCGCACTCGGCATGAGTATGCATCGGGACTTCGATCGGATTGCCGACATGGCGGAACGAGGCGGCGATGCACAAACACTGCTGAGACAAGTAGCCGTGACGATGCAGAAGTGTGTCGTGTGCCACACGAATTATAGGTTTCGCGTGGATGCTCGAACCGAATCGACTAGATGAGCGCGTCGGTTGCGCTACAGTGCGGCGCAGGTTGCGACTGCGCACGTGGTCCGCGAGGACCTGTCAAGTCACACAATCGTGTTTTCAGAAAGATTTTCCACGAGGAGACGCTGCCCGCCGCCATCCGGAGTGAGCATCGCGCCTCGGCGGGGTGCAGTGGCGATGGTTGACTTCATCATTGCCCGGATCATTCATGTTGTCACCGTCGTCTTCTGGATCGGCGGCGTTGCTTTCGTGACATTGGTGGTGATGCCGTCGATTCGCGCCGGCGCGGCGCCAGAGGAGAGGTTCGCCGCGTTTCACCGGATTGAAGGAGCTTTTGCTTGGCAGGCGCGCATCTGGGTGGCGCTTGCGGGCCTGAGCGGGTTCTGGATGGTCTATCGCGCCGATCTCTGGGGCCGCTTTGCCCATCCGTCATTCTGGTGGATGCATGCCATGCTGATCGTGTGGCTGATCTTCACGATCATGCTGTTCCTCATCGAACCGCTGTTCCTCCATCACCGCACGTCTGCCTCGGCAAATCCCGCGGCTGATTTCAGGCGGATGGAGCGGATGCACTGGCTCTTGCTGGTGTTGAGCGTTGTCGCGGTCATCGGCGCGGTCGGCGGCAGCCATGGTCTCATCTAATCGGTAGCAACTGGATCCTGGGGGTGGGCAGCATTCGGCATCGCGTGATCGCTCACCACTCTCTGAAGGTACGCACGTTGCCCAGTTGATGGAGTTTGCGCCGTGGCACACCTTCCGCTGTCCGGTCGCCAAGAATCGCTGCCGTGAGGCCGCGCCGTCGACAATGGACAAGAATCTCGAGGCGCTTGCTGCACGCTTCGACATCCCGTTCGGCCTCCCGAATTGACGCGCCGGAATCGTGCCCCGCCTGCCGGCGCTGCCGACCGGATTGGGCCAGGAGCCGCATTACATTGGCGGGTTTGGAGCACTCACTCGGTTATATCAACTATGAGCAACGCCAAACTGCTTTCAAGCTCCCTTGGACACTGGCGGCCAGGCGAAACTGACCGACATAGCCGGCATCACCGATGGCGACATGCGCGACTGCATTCGGTTTCGAATGCTGAAGCGGATCAATTGCGAAGAGCGTTGGCTCTTATCTTAGTATTCACGGCCGTCAGCGTGCCTGGACCCGTGCTCGCTGATGCTGCGGCGACAATCGCAGCATGCGGCAGGATCGAAGTCCAGGGAGTCCTTGCGCAACCCGCCAAGCCCGATGAAGAGATCCCAGAAGGAGGAAGTGTATGCGCCTCGGCTCAAAAATAGCGATCGTCGCCGCCAAACTATCGATTGCCGTTCTAGTCGTTCTGCTTAGTCCGGCAGCCCGATCCCAACAATCTAATCCCAAATCAGGCACCGACCCCAACAACGATTCCGTCCAGCTCATCACCAAATCCCAGTACGACCAGATGATTGCCAATGGTCAGCTGAAGGAAAACAACCCAGCTGTAGTTCTCAAACAGTTCGTCGCGCGCTTTTTCCAGGACATGAAAAACGGCGCCATCGTGCAAAACTTCATCCGTCAAAACCCAAACATTGCCGGCCTGGCGCAACTCGTCGCCGCCACTCCTAAGAACCACAATACCCGCCTGACCCTCGACGGCAACTACCGCACCGTCATCACCAGCAACGGCATTTCTCAGACCATCGAGACTTTTGGTCCCAGCGTAAAGCTTGGCCACCTCGCCAAGTCGATCGCCACCTCCAGCGATCCTAACAACCAGCTCGCTCTCTACAACCTCGCTTACTCCCACTACAGCTACACCTACAACCAGTTCTGCAATCCCAATGTCGCCATCGCCCCCGGCAACATCGACGTTCCGCCGGGTCAAAGTAACCAACAACCGTCTCCGTGCCAGGCGCTTATCGCACCCTCGTCACTCGTAAGCCCGGCTTCCCTGCAGGGTGCGCCAATCGCCCGGATCAACTCGGCCCTTCACAGCATCGGCGCCAGCGGCCCCGCGCTCCTGCACCTCGTGCCGACGGGCGATGGCCCCGGTCCCGTGGCCTGCGACCAGGAACTTGGCACCAGCTTCGCCTCGGGAGTCAACGGTTCCGCTTTCGGCGATATGGTCAGCAGCTCAGGCTATACGCCATCCTCATCGGGCCTGGTTGCCAACTTTAACTTCCCCGCCAAAAACATGCTCACCTGCATCCGGAACCAGGGGAACCGTGGCACCTGCCACATTTTTGCAGCCATCTCCGCCATCGAAGAACTCATCGCCCGCGATACCGGCGTCTATGTCAACCTCTCCGAAGAGGACCTCATGGAGAATTCCAAACTAGTATGGTCGACTGATTATTACAACGACGGCGGCATGTCCAGCCAAGACCTAGAAAACGCTCAGTTGTTCGGATACAAATTCGCCTTCGAAAAAACGTGGGACTACAACCCTTCATTGTCCCAGCCGGCACCGCCCGCTTACGAATACATTGGCAGTTGCACGAGCTATCCCTCGAACGAACCTGGCTGCTCCGCCACCGCTCCTCAGGCTAACGGGTTCTGCGTTCCCGGAATCTACTTTGCCTGCGGCCTTTCTCCGTTCCAGAATCCTAACCCTTCTCCCTACTCTTCCGCTGGGGTCAGCTATGTATGGAACCCGAGCGACAAGGATCTTTCCGTCGGCTACATCTTTCTGGCTCTGGCATTCAATAACGCCGTGATCCTTGGCTTCGATGAGACCCAGGCCTTTCAAAACGCTGCCGGCAGCAACGGCTACATTACCTACATACCAGGCGGGCTCGCATTCCTTTTAGACCCTTCGCTAGGTGGCCACGAGACCCATATCGTCGGCTACGTCAGTAACGAAGACATTGCCGCCAATCCCAACACAGCCTCCGTCACGCCTGGCGCGGGGGGCGGCTACTTCATCATAAAAAACAGCTGGGGCGCTTTCAACGGCGATGCCGGCTACTATTACATGCCGGTCGACTACCTGAAAGACCACGCCACCGAAGTGGTAATCGTCAGCTCCTTCAACCAAAATTAAACGCACACATGCATCACGAATCTCACCAAGGGCTGCGGGCCGCATACAGACGCACTACTTCGGCCCGCCGCCCTGAGGAACACCGTGAGCATGGTGGCGATAGGTTGCGATAGAAGCCGAGAGCAACTGGCGTCTCCATAACTCAGGCGCTAGACCCACTGCCAACCCCTCGAATCGACCTCGCTGAGAGGGCCCCATCGCGATCGTTGACTGTTGCTTGACATGCAAGTAACGCCTTGCCTATAATTTAGGCAAGTCTTTACTTGTGTATAGAACATGGCAGAGCACCACGACACCGACGTACTGTTCAAAGCCCTGGCCGATCCCAGCCGGCGCAAGCTGCTGGACCTATTGAATGCGCACGACGGCCGCACACTCAACGATCTGTGCGAACACCTGGACATGACGCGGCAGGGCGTGACGCAGCACCTAGACTTGCTGGAGGCGGCGAACCTGGTTGCCACCGTGCGGCGCGGCCGCGAGAAACTGCACTTCCTCAATCCAGTTCCGCTTCAGGAAATCTACGAGCGCTGGATTGCCAAATTTGAAAAGCCGCGTCTCAAAGCGCTCTCAGATCTGAAACGACGATTGGAGAAAACCAATGGCTAGATCGACATTTATCTACGTGACTTACATACGCACCACGCCGGAGAAGCTGTGGTCAGCGCTGACAGATGACGTGGAGTTTATGAAGCAGTACTGGTTCGGCACGCACTGTGAAAGTTCGTGGACTGCGGGATCCTCGTGGAAGATGGTGTCCGGCGACGGTCAGATCAGCGACGCCGGCGAGATCGTCGAGGCCGAGCCCCCAAGACGATTGGTGATCCGGTGGCAGCATCAGAACAAGCCAGAGCTTAAGGCGGAAGGTGAGTCACTATGCACAATAGAACTGGAGCCCAGTGGAACGGCGGTCAAGCTTTCCATCACCCACACCATCGAGCGCGAACCCTCGAATCTGATCGCGGCGGTGTCCGGCGGCTGGCCCAAGATCATTTCTAACCTGAAGTCCCTGCTGGAGACCGGCTCCGTCGTTCTCCAGGACCCGTACCCCACGGCCAAATTATAGGAGGTCAACGTGTGAAGCCTCATTTTTACCGTCCGCTCTACCGTCAAAAAATGTTGATTGAGGGGCGATAGGCGCCGATAGATCGCGAAAGGTCCGCACATATGCCGGCCCGAATTCCACGCAGGAAAACCACCCTCTTGCAGTGTGCATGCAACGCTGTCATTATGCAAGCATGGCTATCCAGTTGACCATTCGCAATGTTCCGAAGCGGGTCCGCGATGAGCTTGCCAGTCGCGCGGCCTTGCAGGGAAAGTCTATGCAGGAGTTTTTGCGCGCAGAGCTTGAACGACTCGCTGCGCGACCGTCGATAGAGAACTGGCTGGAACAGGTACGCAGACGCAAACGAGCGTCTCAGTGCCATATCGCTTCCGGAACAATACTCGAACTTCGCGACAGTGACCGCCGTTGAGCGTTGTTGTGGATTCGTCGGTATTGGTGGCGGCAATGGTCGACGCCGGACGAGACGGCACGTGGGCTGAGGGAATAATCGCGAGCGGCTCCCTGCATACACCCGAACTTGCACGTGCCGAAGCGTCCAATGTATTGCGGCGACTCGAGTTGGCGAAGCAGATCGCTACATCGGAAGCAAACGCAGCGCATGAAGACCTGATGCGGCTGCACCTCGAACAGTTTCCGTTTGACCCGTTCGCAGATCGCGTCTGGCAGCTCCGGCATACGGTGACCAGTTACGATGCTTGGTATGTCGCCGTTGCGGAAGCGCTCAATTTGCCACTCGCTACATTGGACAAACGACTGGCACAAGCGTCAGGGCCAACGTGCTCGTTCTTGACGCCGACGCGATAGCATTGGACACCGGCACAAGCAACCGAGTGCTGCCGGCGCATTGCTGATGGAGGCGGTCGCCGGAACACGCTTAGGCTTCAGATGCCATGCCTCCGAAGTGTGGACTCCGCTGTTCCCAAACTGCTGCGTGCACTACGGGGCTTCCCTGGCCTATCGCCGCAAGGCGGCGCCCCTAAAGGCGTGAGGTGCCCGCCAGATAGCTGATGATTGCGGCGCGTTGCTCAGGATCGCTCACTCCCCGGAAGGTCATCGTGGTTCCCGAGGCCACTGTTTGCGGCGAGGCGAGAAAGGCACCGAGCCGCTCCTTGGTCCATTTGCCCTGCAGGCCCTTCAATGCGGGGGAATAAGCACTAAAGCCCGGCGCCGACGCCACGGCGCTGCCAACGATGCCGGCGAGGTCGGGGCCGTAGCTGTGCGTGGCCCCGTCGATCGCCTTGTGACATCCGCCGCAGGTGGTTGCAAATAGCACGGCACCATCCGTTCCCTCGGCCGGAGTGAGGGACACAATGCTGGATGTATCCGTCCACAGAATCAGCCGCCCATCATGTCCCTCGAGGATGTCCCGGATGCGCTCGCCGATCGCGATCGGCTCCGAAAACAGCACGTGCTGGTCCACCAGGCGTAGCCGGAACAGGGAATGCCCGTGCAGGGATCCGACCATGAGATCACCCTTCCACACTGGGAAACGGTCCCGCTCGATCCGAATGAGATTCGAGACGCCGATCGACGGTATCCAGACAAAAGTCGGCTGCTGATAGCCGTCATGCCGCCCTTGCGCGCCGCTCAACGGCCAGGCGGCCGACCCATAGTCCGTACCAAAGCTCACGAGCGGCCAGCCATAGTTGGCGCCCCGCACAATGGAATTGAGTTCGTCGCCGCCCTGCGGCCCATTTTCGGTGCTCCAAATGGTGCCTTCGGGCGTCACGTACAGCCCCTGCGGATTACGATGCCCCAGACTGTAGACCTCGCTGGTGCCGTCCTCCAGATGAATCAAAATCGTCTTGCCGTAGGAGAGCTGCGGCTCCTGGGCGAACATCTGGCGGGTTTCGACTCCCGTAAAATCATGATCTCCCAGCGTCAGCATCAGCCGCTGATCGCTGAGCAGCGCCATTCTGCCGCCGATCTCCATGCCAGCAAACGGATTGTTTTCATGCACGCTGTTTTCACCTCGCAACGGCACGCAAGGCGTCGACTCGAAGACAGTGTCCCAGTGCAGCGCCGCATCGCCGGCTAGGAATGCTGCACGGCTCCCAAACAGGCTGGACACACGCACCACGAAACATTGCTGGGCGCGCTTCCAGAAATGATGCGAGACAAAGACGCGCACATTGTCGCCTTGCTCCTGGACGCGAACATCGGCGACCCGAAATTGCCAGGTCTGCACTCCCTGCAGCCGGTCGGCGGCAGCGCCGCCATTCGGCTTGCCCGCGTAGCCCTCGGGATTCGCGTCCTTGGTGAATTCCGCAATGTTGAGAGGCACCTGGTACGGCAGCTGCTTGATGGAGAAGGCGTCGCTGCCCTTTTGCCATTGAAAGACGTACAGGCGCCCATCGCCGGTCGCCAGCAAGTATTGATCGCCGATAGCCGAGATGCCGCCGCCGCGCACATCCGTGCCGGGAATGCTATTGCGGTAGGTCAGCATTTGCAGCGTGTAGAAACCCGTACTGATATCGGATTTCGCTACTTCGCTGTGCAGCCGCCCCGGTCCATTGGCACGATATAATTGGATCGCGAGCGCGCCCGCCAGGATCGCAGCGAGGAGAACCAACGCGGCCGTTCTGAGGCGCGGCCGCAACACGAATCCGGCAGAAGCGAGCACGATCGCCCCACCGAACATCAGCACCAGGACTGATCGGGATACCTCCGGAGGCGGCTTGTGCAGCAGAAAACCTAAGAATCCAAGACCGAAGGTGGCCGCGATGACCAGTGTTGCCGTGACGATGCCTATGGGTCGGCCGCGACGCTGGATGACTGACAATATGAATGCGCCGGCGAGATAGGCGCCTGCGAGATAGGTTGCCGCTATATCCGGGTTTTGCGCCGACCAGAACGGCACGCGCGATTTGATGCCCGTCAGTAAGAGCAGCAGGAGGAACGCCAACAGGTGCCAAACCACCAGAAACTCAATGGATGCCGGCGGCACCGTATTGAGCGTGGATTTTCGTGACGGATCAATATTCACAGATTCAATTCCCCGCGACTGACGCGTTGGCGGTGCCCGGGGATTCCAGCGAATCGAATACCGCAAGCACTTGCCTTGCACAGTGGTCCCAGCTGAAAGCTTTGGCACGCTCGTGTCCTTTGGAACAAATCGCAGCGCGCAGCGGCGCGTCGAACAGTCCTTTGCGCATCCCCGAGGTAATGTCCTCAACGCTGAGCGGATCAACCATAACTCCCGATCCGTCCAAGACCTCGGGGGGCGCACAGCTATTCGTGGTGACGATGGGGCAGCCGCGGGCCATCGCTTCGATGAGGGAAATACCAATTCCTTCATAGAGAGAGGGGACGGCAAATAGCTCAGTCACGCGGTAGACCGCAGGCAGATCGCTGTGCTGAATCCACCCCGGAAAACATAGCCGATCCTCGATCTTGAGCTCCCCGGTTACTTGCAGCTCGGCGCTGGTGCTCCAGCGCTGCTCCCCGGCCAGCACCCGCTGATGCAGTATGCAATCCTTAAGCAGGGCAAAGGCACGCAACAGCCGCGCGACGTTCTTGCGCGACTCGATCTGCCCGCACCACAGAATGAACCGGTTCGGCAGATTGTATTTTTTGAGCACTGCAAGCAGCGCTTCAGGGAGCAGCGGCAGGAACTTCTTGGTGTAAACCTTGACGCCGCCCTCCTGCTGCTCGTAGGGGCGAAGCATGATCCCGATCTTCATCGCAAAACGGCCCCCTTCGGCTCATAACTGTTAGGGCGGCGAGCCCAAGCGCCGCTTAAGGCTAGCCTCGGCGGTCGCGAATTATCACGCACATGTACCGCTCGACGCTATCAAAACCCGTCGACAATCTGCAAATGCGGCCTTCCGACCGGCCGCGATACGCAAACGTTGACATAATCATTTCCGAAACGAGGAGCGCGTCCACGAATCATCGGCCGACCGGAATCACCATGGAAATGAGGATAGTACATTCAAACGAGCGGCTCTGCCGAAGCCCGCCAGAGCAGCATCCTGAATCCCACGCATTCCCGGCTTACTTCGGCCATGCCAGCAGCCCGGACCGGAGCCTCGACTTGAATTCCTCTCCTTTCACTGCATGCCTAAGGCCTCGATTTCCACGCCGAACGCGCGCTTCAGGCGCTGCGCCCAGCTCATGGCCACGTGGCGTGGGATGGCGGGCTTGGAACACCGGCCGCGCGCCTTCGTCACCACACATCGCCACTTTTTCAACAAAAAGACGTAACCCGATGGCATACCGATTGATGCTATAATGCATCATATTTGATGCTCAAGAGAAGATCCAATGAGAACTACCGTCACCATCGATGATGATCTGTATCAGCGGGCTCTGGAAGTCGCCGACCCGGAGATGGACAAGGCCGATGTGTTTCGCGAAGCAATGAAAGTGTTCGTTCGCGTTCAGGCGGGCAAGCGTTTATCTGCCCTGGGCGGCAAAGCGCCTCGAATGAAAGCGATACCGCGCCGCAAACTCCAACAAGGCACACGTCGTTGAATCTTGTGCTAGTGGACTCATCCGTCTGGGTCGCACACTTCCGCAAGCCAAATCGCGGCTTGCAATCGCTGTTGGCCGCAGATCAAGTGCTGTGCCATCCGCTAATCGTCATAGAAATCGCCTGCGGAACTCCACCGTCGCCGCGCGAACGAACACTGAGGGATCTCAAGCGGCTGCGTTTTTCGACTGTCGCGACGATCGACGAAACGCTGGCGCTGATCGAGCGAGAAGAGATTCAGGATGCAGGCTGCGCAGCGGTCGACGTGTCGTTGCTCACCTCCGTTTTGCTGACCCTTGACGCGTGTCTATGGACTCTCGATAAGAGTCTTTGGTCTTTGGCGCATCGACTGAATGTTGCCTTCGTCTAAAATGTCGGCTAACCGACTAACCCGGACAGGCTGTCTCGCAAACTCCAAGGCAATTCAAAGCGACCGCAGACTCTAGGCGCATTCAACCGACACAATGCCCGGTTTTGTCCGCCTGCCGGCGCCAATTCGATCGCAAGCGACTTGGTCAGCTGCACGATGGCTCCCTTGGCCGCGCGGTAGGAGGGCACGAGCCCCGGGGAAACTCGTCCTTTCAAGTCGCTCCAGGCGATTACTCGGCGCGGACTGATTGCCCAGATTATCGAAACCCCTTGACCAGCATCCGGCAAATATTGGCCATTTCCGCATGAGCACGCCGATTCGATAGCTTTAGTCGCTTGTAGAGGATTTGCATAGACACGCCTTGGAGCGCGGAAGCATATAGAGCGGCCCGTGCCCGAGCTTCGTTGCGCTCATGGCCGAGCTGCTCAAAGTTTCGCTGAAATATGAGCAGCCCTTCGACCATCCTCAGCTCCAGCTCGGGAAAGGATCCTGATGTGTTCAAACGTGACCCCGACATCAGGTGAAACAGATTGGGGTTGTCCTTTGCAAAAAAAAAGAAACTGACTCCGCAGGCAATCAGCGTCTCCTCACCGGCCGGCTGCGCTTTCGCTGCTGCGGCCATCTCCTGGCCAAGAACTCGCCATGCGTGCTCAGCAATGGCCGCGATCAACGTCAATTTGTCTGCGTAGTGCCGATACACGGCTCGATGATCGATGCCCACGTCGCGAGCGAGCTCACGCAGCTTCAGCGACGTCGCCTCCTTCGTCTTGAGGCGCGCCAGGGCGGCCTCCAGCAGCGCCTGCGGCACGCTGCCGTGCCGAAATGTGTTTCGCTGTTGCTGCCAATCCTTAGTCATTACCCGCGCCGCTCAAGTTCGTCCCGTGGACCTGCGATTATCGCAGCTTGCCAGCAATTAGATCTCGTGGCACAATGTCTCCATTGGGGACATTGATGGCCACCAACGACCTAATCGTGAAATGCAGGGCCTTTTCCTGGGTTTCTTCCGCCTTTTCTGGAGCTCTTCATGACCCCGCCAGCACAAGACGCGCCAAATGTAATCGTATTCCCTCCCTTGGTGCCGCTCATCACAGTGGCCGCGTCCGCGCTCTTGCAGCGATTCTTGCCCCTCGGTTGGTTTGTTCATTTGACGATGCTCGCCCGCCTGCCCATCGGCGCCGTGCTACTCGCCGCGGGAATTGGATTGATGGCCAACGGCCGACGCGCATTGACGAAAAACGGTACAAACGTTCACCCCTCGCTTCCAACTCTCGTTCTGGTGGACAGCGGCGCTTACCGCTGGACCCGCAATCCTCTATATATCGGCGGCTGTTTTGCCATGTTTGGCGCCGCATTTTTGTTTGCGCTCGACTGGCTGCCATTGATTTTTCCTCTCAGCCTCGCCATTTTGCATTTCGGGATTGTGCGGCGCGAAGAGCGTTATCTCGAGCAGAAATTCGGCGATCAGTATTTGCAGTATGCGTCTCGCGTACCCCGCTACTTCCTGGTATGAATAATTTTTTTGAATAATGCGCGCAGTAGCGGAGCAAAGCACCGAAACCCTCCCCGAGTCAGGACGAAGGCTGTCGTGACTTCGAGCGTTGGACCTACCCCAGTATGTCCGTCAAAAGATTCCGCTGCCCGCGATAGTCTGCGGTAGATTTTCGATTGTTGCAGATAGTCGGCGAAGGATAGGTTTCTATTCCCACTCAA
>JBDUEQ010000019.1:0-31796 GCA_040002315.1 Gammaproteobacteria bacterium | reverse complement strand
TTGCCGTTCCTGCGCCCGCACCGACAGCGACGCCCGCGCCGGCAACGGCACCCGCCACGCACTAGTGATTTCTGTACGCCGCATTGGGCGCGCGGGAGCAGGCTTGAGCTTGCTGCCCGCGGCCTTATTCGCGGTGCTGCTCGCCGTGCTGCTCGCGGCGCCGCGCGCGCGCGCGCAGGTTGCGGTGCCGCCTCTCACCGCTCGGGTCACGGATCTCACGGGCACTCTGTCCGGCGAGGCAGTCACGCGCATCGAGGCCAAGCTCGCGAACCTGGAGGCCAAGAAGGGCAGCCAGATCGCGGTGCTCATCGTGCCCACTACCCAACCCGAGGAAATCGAGCAATTCGGCATTCGAGTCGAGGATGCATGGAAGCTCGGCCGCAAGGGCGTCTCCGATGGGGCCTACTTGATCGTGGCCAAAAACGACAGACGCGTGCGGATTGAAGTGGGCTATGGCCTGGAGGGAGCACTGCCGGATGCCATTGCGAACCGCATCATTGCCGAGGCCATCACGCCGCGTTTCAAGGTGGGCGACTACGACGGCGGCGTTGAAGCCGGCGTCGATCAAATGATTGCCGTGGTCAACGGCGAGCCGCTGCCGGAGCCGGACAGAAAATGGGAGCACCGCAGCGGTGTAGGCCATCTGCTGCCGTTGTTGCTGGTGGTGGTATTCGTCGGCAGCGGCGTTCTGCGCGCCCTATTCGGCAGACTGTTCGGATCGGTGGCTACCGGCGGGTTGGCGGGCGGGATCGCGTGGCTATTGAGTCATGTCCTGCCTATCGGCTTGGGCGCCGGCGTGGTGGCCTTCCTATTCGCCATGCTGGCGGGATCCAATTCTCGCGGTTGGTCGGCCGGCAGTGGCTGGGGAGGCGGATTCGGCGGCGGTGGCTTCGGCGGCGGGGGTTTTGGCGGCGGAGGTGGTGGGGGCTTCAGCGGCGGCGGTGGCGGAGGAGGAGGCGGCGGCGCTTCGGGGAGCTGGTAATGCAAATTGGCCGCCTCATCCGGCATGTTGCCGCGACTCAATGGCGTACGCGCATGATGTTTCCGAATTCGGCGCTCGACGCCATCGAGCAGGCCATCGGCCGGGTCGAGCTGGCGCACAGGGGCGAGATACGCTTCGCCATCGAAACAGCATTGTCGCCACTGCACGTGCTGAACAATTTGCCGCCGCGGTCGCGGGCGCTGGAGGTGTTCGCGCACCTCAAGGTGTGGGATACCGAACATAACAACGGCGTGCTGATTTACGTGCAAATGGCGGATCGGGACGTGGAAATCGTCGCGGATCGGGGCTTTGAGGGCCGCGTCAGCTTGCCTGAGTGGGAAGCTGTGTGCCGCCTCATGGAAGAGCATTTCCGAGCTGGGCGCTTCGAGGCGGGCTCGATTGCGGGAGTGGAGGCCATCGGCCATTTGCTGAAACGGCACTTTCCGGCCATACCATCGCCTGCGGGGCAAGCGCATAACCAATTGCCTGACCGGCCGACTTTGCTGTAGAAAAGGCTCATGAAGTTCATACGCTTAGCCGCTTATAGCGGCCTTTTGGTCATGGCGGGCTGCTCGCTGTTTCGGCCCACTCCCGCGCCGCCGCCGCCGGTGGTCAAGGAGTTGCCGCCACCCAGTCCGCAGTTGCCCTCCCCCAATGCCACGCACCGCTCCGAGGTGGATCCGAACAGCGACATCGTGGGCTATGTGCAGAAGACGGTGATCGGCAAGGAAGACACCTTGCCCGACATTGCGCGGCGCTTCGACGTGGGCTACGAGGAAATTCTGACGGCGAATCCCGGCGTCGACCCCTGGTTGCCCGGAGTGGGCCGCGAGGTGGTAGTGCCGACGCAATTCATTTTGCCCTCTGCACCACATGAGGGCGTGGTGGTGAATGTGGCGGCCATGCGCATCTTCTACTATCCGCCTCACAAGAAAGGTGAGCCGCAGATGGTGTTCACTCACCCCATCGGTATCGGCAAAGTGGGTTGGAAGACCCCAGAGGGCTCGACCAAGATTATCAGCCGCCAGAAGGACCCGGTGTGGGTGGTTCCCAAGTCGGTTCGCGATGAGCACGCGGAGGACGGGGAGAAGCTGCCCGCCCAGGTGCCCGCGGGACCGGACAATCCACTCGGCCAGTACATGTTCCGCTTGGGCTGGCCGAGCTATCTCATTCACGGCACCAACAAACCCTATGGCGTGGGCATGCGCTCGAGTCACGGCTGCATACGCCTGTATCCGGAAGACATTGCGGTTTTCTTCGACTTGATTCCGATCGGCACCAAAGTCACCGTGGTCAATCAGCCGTACCTGTTCGGCTGGCGCGACGGCACGCTGTACCTGCAGGCCTATACCGTGATGGAAGACGATTCACGCGATTGGAGCAAGAATCGCAAGCGGCTGCTCGCCAATCTGCTGAATCCGAAATTGCAAAAGAAAATCTCCGACCACGACAAGGAAATCGATTGGCAACGCGTAGGTGACCTCGCGCACACGCCGCGCGCTGTGCCCGTGCCCATCACCGGCGGCCGCGGCGGCATCGACGATGTGATTTCGAACTCGCTGCTGGTGCAGAACACCCTGCCTGCGGGTTCCAATTGGGACGGCAAGAGCGGCTTGTTGGTGGACGAGAAGACATTCGAGGAATTGGTCGGTGGGAAGGCCGAAGCTCCACCCTTGCCGCCGCAGACTCAAGCCGCCGTTCACTAATGCGCGCGCTGCGGCCGCGTTTCTGTCTTGCGGGCCTGGCGCTGACCTGCGTGGGCGTGCAGGCGGACGGCGTCCAGCTGGGGGCGGACTCCTCGCCGCTCGAGCCGGGCACGGATTACCACTCGTACGCGAATGTAAATCAGTTTCGAACCACGCATATCGAATTGGAGCTGCGGATCGATCTCGTCAATAAAACCATCGACGGCACTTCAACCCTCGACCTTAAACGTCTGGATCCGCGGGCGACGCAACTGGTGCTCGACACCAAGGACTTGACGGTCAACGATGTGCGCGAGAAATCCAACGATGTGCTGGGTGCCACGGCCAAGGATCAAACCATCTGGGTGAGCCGGCCGTTTCATCTGGAGAAGCCCGATCCCATCTTAGGCAGCGCACTGGTCATCGACCTGCCGCCCTCGCGTAAGGCCGTGGAATCCATCCAGATCGACTACCAAACTCAGCCCACCGCCTCGGCGCTGCAGTGGCTCACGCCCAAGCAGACCGCCGGCCGCAAAAAGGCTTTCTTGTACACGCACTCGGAGCCCATCGGCACGCGTTCGTGGATACCCCTGCAGGACACGCCGCAGGTGCGCGTCACCTACAAGGCTCTGGTCCACACCGACTCCGACGTGCGGGCGGTCATGAGCGCCGAGAACGATCCGAAGGCCAAGCGCAACGGAGAATATTCCTTCGTCATGCCGCAGGCGATTCCCTCGTATTTGATCGCCCTGGCGGTCGGCGATCTGGAATTCAAGGAAACGGGGCCCCGCACCGGTGTGTATGCGGAGAAGTCGATGGTGAAGGCGGCCGCCAAGGAGTTCGCGGACACCGAGGCGATGATGGCGGCCGCCGAGAAATTATTCGGACCCTATCGCTGGAGCCGCTACGATATATTGGTGATGCCGCCAAGTTTTCCCATGGGCGGAATGGAGAATCCGCGGCTGTCCTTCATCACCCCCACGGTGATCGCGGGCGACAAGAGTCTGGTAGGAGTGATCGCCCACGAATTGGCGCATTCTTGGTCGGGCAATCTGGTCAGCAATGCGACCTGGCGGGATGTGTGGTTAAACGAGGGCTTCACGGATTATTTAGAGAGCCGCATCATGAATGCGGTATACGGCGAGGAGCGCGCCTCCATGGAAGCGGTGCTGGGCCTCAAGGCCCTGCGCGACGATCTGGTAAAGCTTGCTCCGGCGGATCAGGTGCTGGCCGTCGACTTGCGCGATCGCGATCCGGAACTGGTGTTCAGCGCCGTACCTTATGAAAAAGGCCGGCTGTTCCTGCGTTATCTGGAAGCGAAATTCGGGCATGAGCGATTCGAGGTTTTTCTGCGCGGCTATTTCGAGCGCTTCGCGTTCAAGAGCATCACCACCGAACAGTTCACCGACTACCTCGCGCAGAATCTGCTCGAGCGCTTTCCAGGCATCGTCAGCCGCGAACAAGTGCTCGCCTGGGAGCATGATCCGGGTATTCCGCCGGATGCGGTGCTGCCGGTCTCGAGTGCTTTTAAGCCGGTCGATGCCGCGCGGACTGCCTGGGTTGCAGGCCAGCTTGTGAGCGGGAAGTACGGTTCGGATTGGGTCACACAGCAGTGGCTGTACTTCCTCGACAACATGCCCGCGACTTTAAGCGCCAAGCAGCTGGCCGAGCTGGATCAGGCCTACGGATTCACACGCAGCCAGAATGCGCTGCTGGAGCGCAGCTGGCTCGAACTCGTTATCCGCAACAATTATCAGCCGGGCTTCGCGCGGCTCGAGGAGTATCTGAAAACCATCGGCAGGCGGCTGCTGATCGAGCCACTGTACTCGGATCTGATGAAAACGCCGTCCGGCACCGAATTTGCCAAACGAGTGTACGCCAAGGCGCGGCCGAGCTATCACCCGGACACCGTGAAGGCGGTCGATGCCATCGTCGCTCCGGTCGCGGCGGAAATTGCGGAATGATCAGCGAATGGCTGAAGGTGATGCTCGAGGAAATCTCGAGCAAGAAGGCCGAGGCGGAACGCGGACGCGCCGAAGAGCAAGTGCGAGTGCAGGAGAAGGCTCGCATGAATGGGAATGCGCCGCCGCCGTCCGGCACCGATCGTGCGCAGGAATGATTCCTCTCAAGGACGATTCGCCATCGGAATTGAAGCCGTTTGTGACGATCTCGTTGATGGTCGGCTGTGTGATCGTATTTCTTTGGCAGCGCTCGCTCGACGCGGCGTCGAGTCGTCAGGCGGTGGATGCGCTCGGTGCAATTCCGGCGGTACTGCTGACGCAGGCGCGGCTGCCGCCTGATTTGCAATGGGTGCCTCGATTCGCATCACCGCTTACGTCTATTTTCCTACACGGCGGCTGGATGCACTTGCTGGGCAATATGCTGTTCCTATGGATTTACGGGGACAATGTCGAGGACTCCATGGGGCACGGGCGGTTTCTCGCGTTCTATCTGTTGTGCGGCATCGCCGCCGTATTTGCGCAGGCGCTGTCCGATCCGCATTCGCCGTACCCCATCATCGGCGCGAGCGGCGCAATCTCGGGAGTGCTCGGCGCATATCTGCTGTTATTTCCCCGTGCCCGGGTGTTGACTCTGGTGCTGCTGCCGTTTTTCTTCACGACATTGCGCATGCCCGCCGTGCTGTTGCTGCTGTTGTGGTTCGCCGTGCAATTGGTCAGTGACTTGAGCGGGCACGATGCCGGTACCGGCGTCGCATTGCGCGCACACATCGGCGGATTCCTGACCGGCATGCTGCTCGTATATATCTTCAAGCGGCGCCAAACGCGCGCGTTGTGATAGAGTCATCGGCTTGCGCCCGAGAGAATAAAATTGGTCACGCCGAACACCTTAGGGCTCCAGGTCGAGGAAGAACTCGGCCCTGATCATGCGATCACGCGTTTAGGCACGGCGCGTACCGCATTCGTCGGCCGTACGCTGCGCGGCCCGGTCAATCGGCCCATATTGATTACGACCTTTACCGAGTTCCAGCACGTGTTCGGCGGGCTGTGGCAGCCCAGCCCCTTAGGCTACGCCGTCGAGCAATTCTTCGACAACGGCGGCCGCGAAGCTCTCATTGTGCGGGTGGTGAACGGTGCACGGTCCGCGACACTCACCTTGCGCGCAGGCGAGGGCGAGCTTCGGCTGCGGGCGGTGCGGCCCGGCACTCGGGAGTTTCTGCGCGCAAGCGTCGACTACGACAATATCGCTGCGCAGGACACCGCTGAATTCAATCTCGCAGTGCAGCGGGTGCGTGTGCAAGGCACCGCCCAGGTCGAAGATCAGGAGTTATTCCGCGCGCTATCGCTGCGCGCCACGGACGACAACTTCCTGCCGCGCGCCATCGCCGATTCGGCGCTGATAGAATTGGCGAGCGAGATTCCGGCGCAGCGGCCCGATCCAACCATGGATGTGGCCAGCGGCTTATCGACTGGGTATGTCAACTCCAATACCGACGGCGATGACGGCGCGCCGCTCACCGACTATGATTTGATCGGCCGGATGTCTGACCGCACCGGCCTGTTCGCGCTCGAACTCGCGGACTATTTCAATTTCTTGTGCATTCCACCCCTGTCGCGCGAGCAGGATGTGGGCCCGAGCGCGCTGCTGGTGGGTGCCCGCTTCTGCAAGCAGCGCCGCGCATTACTGATCGTCGATCCGCCGTCCCACTGGCGTACGGCGGATGACGCGCTGCAAGGTATGCGCGAATGGAATCTCGCCAATGAAAATGCATTGATGTATTTCCCGCGGGTGCTGGCACATGACAAGCTGCGAGGGCATTTCGAGCCTTTCGCGCCCTGCGGCGCCGTGACAGGCATGCTGGCGCGCTGCGATGAGGCATCACCCGTATGGTCGCCCACAAAGAATGAAGAAGCCGTGCTGCGTCCGGGATATCGGCCGACCTGCCTGGTGAGCGAGGATCGCCGCCTGCGGCTGGCGGCCTTGGGGGTCAATACCATCCAATCAGTACGCTCGGCGCGCATCGGCGTCGGTGCACGCACGCTGGCCGCAGGCGCCGCCGCCAATGCCGATTGGCAGTTCCTGGCGCCGCGCCGGGTGGCGCTGTTCATCGTCAACAGCATTGAGCGCGGTACGCGCTGGGTCGCCCTGGCGCAGCCGCATGTGGAGGTCGCGGAGATGGTGGCGTCGCAGGTGCGTACCTTCTTCGAGGCGCTGCACGAGGCGGGGGCTTTCGGTGCGCGGCGCATGCAGGACGCTTTCTTCGTGATCTGCGATCAGCGCAGCGAATTTCATCTGGTGATCGGCTTCGCCGCCATCCGCAGGACGGGGTTTCATAGCTTCCGCATCGCGCATTCGCCGGCGGGCAGCAAGGTGGAGCCTGTCAGCCTGAATCGCCTGAGTGCCGGTCACTACAGCCCGGCGGAACTTGAGTGGGTGGAGGGTCTCGCCCGCAGCCTGGCCGAGTGAGGCGCTAAATTGACCACCTCGCCCGGCACAGTGGTTTTCTCGCATGGCAAGGAGAGCGGACCATGGGGCAAGAAAATTACCGCCATGGCGGCAGTGGTTCGGGATTTAGGGGTGGCGGTGGAGTCGGTGGACTATCGCGGCATCGATGATCCCGGAGCCCGGGTCGACAAGCTCATCAAGGCCTGCGCGGGTCTCAAGGCGCCGCTGCTGGTAGGATCGAGCATGGGCGGACATGTGGCGGCTGCGTCGGCGCGCAGCCTCAATCCCCGCGGCCTGTTCCTGCTGGCACCGGCTTTTTATATGGCAGGATACGAGCAATACACTCCCCAAGACGTCAGTTGTCCCACCATCATCGTGCACGGCTGGCACGATGACATCGTGCCGGTGGAGAACAGCATCCGCTGGGCAAAAGAGCACCAAGCGGCGCTGCATTTGCTCAACTCAGATCATCGGCTGGAAGATCAGCTCGACGTGATTTGCATGTTGCTGCGCGCGTTCATGACGACGCTCGCTACTTGATCGGCGGCGGCGGCGGCGGCGCCGGCGCGGCGATGGAGGGCGGCGGACTCGCGATGGGCACGTCCAATTGGGCCTGCGCCAGTTCGCGCAGACTCTCGCCCAAATGCTCGCCGCAGCGCCTGCCCATGGCGTCGTAGCCTGCGCCCAGCGAGGCAATGTACGCGGTCACGTAGCGCTGGCCCGGAGCTGAACTTAGAAACGAGAGCAGATGCTTGAGATCCGCATTACTCAGGTCGCGGTAGCTGTAAGCCATGTAGCGGCGCAGCGGAGCGCGCATGTTCGTTTCCAAGGCGATGCGGCCGGATTCACCGGACTTGCGCGCGCTGTCGGCGACTGCGGCCGTATCTCTGCTGGCGCCGACCGCGGTACCTATGGCCACGGCCTGCCCCATGCTCAGGAAAATCTGCACGGTGGATTCGGTGGAGCGCGAGGCCTGTTCCAATTTGTCGAATAGCGCGTCGCGCTTGGGGGTCGGCGGCGCGGCCAGATCGCCGCTCATGATTTTGTCTATGGTCGGTTCATCGAGCGCGGCGGTGGCCAGATCGGCGGCCACCATGCGCCGGCCGAGATCGCTTGCGAGGAAGGTGTCGGTCTTCTGCACCGTGGCGGCATCGAGATTGGCGGCGAGCGCACTCAAGGCCGGGGCTTCGAAGACGTCGATGCGAAAGCCGCGCTCGGCGGCCTTGGTGACCGCGTTAATCTGCGAAGTAGAGAGCTTGACGGCGGTATCCGACGAGAACATCTGGCGAATATGCGCCGGCATCGTTCCCAAGGAGGCTCGCACTTGCTCGCGCATGGCGGCGTCCTGATAGATCTTCGCCGCGGTCTCCATGTCCACCGCCGCCCATGCGGCATGGATGCCTGCGGTCATCGACAGCAGCAGGACGCAACCAAACGTGAATGCGAGACGTAACATGCGGGAACTCCGGGTGACGCTAAGTCCTGAACGATTGTACACTTCGGGCCACGTCGCCTAAG
Source organism: Gammaproteobacteria bacterium (assembly GCA_040002315.1). Classification (GTDB taxonomy): domain Bacteria; phylum Pseudomonadota; class Gammaproteobacteria; order Steroidobacterales; family Steroidobacteraceae; genus Bog-1198. Next base: position 23,207 of record JBDUEQ010000019.1, on the reverse strand, counting down.
CCCGTTCCGAGGTGCACATGCGCTCGATCATGGTTATGACAATGTCACTGTCGGTTTTGTTCATCGCAAGCTGTGCGGCCCCTGCTCCGCCGCCGCCGAAGAAAACCGTCTTTGACCCGTTGACGCAGCAACTCGATCGCGCGCGCGATGTGCAGAAAACTGTGGACGCGAACGCAGACGCCACGCGCAAAGCGGCGGATGCTCAAGAGCGCGGCGATACACCTCCTTAGCAGCGGCTCCCAGCGCGCATGAACCCCGTTGATGGCCTGGGCCGGGTGTGGCATTGGAGTGTCCGCAAGACCTTGAGCCTGTGGGTGCGGGTCACCATCAAGCCCGATGACGCCGCCGCTGCCATCGCGGCGCGGCCGCGGCCCGTATGTTATGTCCTGGAGCGCGAGAGCCGGACCGATCTCGCGGTCTTGAGCATGGTGTGCGGCACCCAGGGATTGCCGCGTCCGGAGAGGCGCCTACTGATCGGCGAACGGCGTGCCGATCGAGCCTATTTCGAGCTGATTCGCCCTACGGGCCTGTTCGCCGCGCGTCACGCCCTGCGCGCTCCCATGTACCTCAAGCAATTGCTGGATGCCGCGGCGGCCCATCCGCAGTTCGATATCGACCTGGTGCCGGTTGCGATCTTCTGGGGCCGCGCGCCGCACAAAGAGGCGAGCCTGTGGCGCCTGTTGTTCGCCGAGAACTGGGTGCTGGTCGGGCGCTTCCGCAAGCTGCTCAATGTGCTCGTCAACGGCCGCAACACCCTGGTGCACTTCGGCGAGCCGGTGCGGCTGCGTGATGCTCTGCAGGATGGCATGAACGAGCAGCGCAGCGTGCGCTGGCTACTGCGCAACTTGCGGTCCGCGCTGCGGGCGCAGCGTGCCTCCACCATCGGGCCCGATCTGTCGCATCGCCGCACGCTGGTGGCGCAGTTGTTGAAGATGAGGGATGTGCGCAGCGTCGTGCGCCGCGAAATGCTGGCGCGCGGCTCGACACGCCGCGTCGCGCTGCTCGCCGCACGCAAGTACGCGGTGGAGATTGCAGCCAATTATTCGCAGTCCTTCGTGCGCTTCATGTCGGCAATTCTGGGCTGGCTGTGGACCCGGCTGTTCGACGGCGTGGATTTCCAGCACGTCGAGAAACTCAACGAGATTGGCGACGGTGCGGAGATCATTTACGTTCCCTGCCATCGCAGCCATATGGATTATCTGTTGCTCTCCTATGTCATCTATCGCAAGGGCTTCGCCGTGCCTCATGTGGCGGCGGGCATCAATCTCAATTTGCCGGTGATCGGCCGTTTTCTGCGCAAGGGCGGAGCGTTTTTCCTGCGGCGCACGTTCAAGGGCGACGCCCTGTATGCCGCGGTGTTCGCCAACTATCTCGGCATAATGATGGCACGCGGCCACCCGCTGGAATATTTCATTGAGGGCGGCCGCAGCCGCACCGGCCGCCTGCTGTCGCCGCGTACCGGAATGTTGTCGATGAGCGTGCGCGCGTATCTGCGCGACCCGCGACGCCCGGTGGTGTTCATGCCGGTGTATTTCGGCTACGAGCGCATTGTCGAGGGGCGCACCTACATCGGCGAACTATCGGGCCAGCCCAAGGAAAAGGAGAGCGTGATCGGCCTGATCAAGGCCGTCGTCGCCGTGCTGCGCAGCAAACTCGGCAAGGTGCATGTCAATCTCGGAGAGCCCATATCCTTGGACACGTTGCTATCCCGGCACGATCCGAACTGGCGCGACGCCGCGCGTAAGGGCGCGGAGTCGCCGGCCGGGTGGGTGAGCGAGGCGGTGGGCGATCTTGCAACGCGGATCAACATCGAGATCAATGCGGCAGCGGCCGTCACGCCCATCAATCTCGTGGCGATGGCGATCCTGGCGACTCCGCGCCAGGCTTTGGCGGAAGCGGATTTGGCGCGCCAGCTGGAACTCTATCAACGCCTGCTGCACGAGGCGCCCTATGGACCGCTGGTGACCATTACGAAGGACGGCGGCGAGCAAATGATCAGCTATGCCGAGTCGATGGGAATGCTGCAGAGACAGAAGCATCCGCTCGGCGATATCATGCGCATGAATGCCGAGAGCGCGGTGCTCGCGACCTATTACCGCAACAACATTCTGCATCTGTTCGCCATGCCCTCGCTGCTCGCCTGCTGCTTCGTCAGCAATGCCGCCATGCGCACGGCGGACATTCATCGCCTGGTGTGGCGCGTCTACCCGTACATCGCCGCCGAGTTGTACCTGCGCTGGGACGAGACAGCGGTGCAGGCGGTGGCCGATGCACTGCTCGAGACTTTTGGGAGGCTCAATCTGCTCGAGGGCAATGCCGAGCGCAGCGAATGGCAGCGGCCGGCCTCGACCTCGCTCGAAGCCATCCGCTTGTCAGTGCTGGCCCAGGCCACCATTCAAACCGTCGAGCGCTACTACCTGGCCATCGCTTTGCTGCTGCAGGCAGGCAGCGGCAACCTGACTCAGGAAGCACTCGAACAGCGCTGCCATCTGATGGCGCAGCGCATCTCTGTGCTGTACGGGTTGAATTCGCCGGAGTTCTTCGACAAGAGCCTGTTCCGCAACTTCATCGATCGATTGCGCCGCCGGAACGTGATTCAAGCCGCGGAGGGTGGCAGCCTCAAATTCGGCGATCCGCTGCTGGCGGTGGCAGCCGACGCGCAACTCGTGCTCTCCGAGCAGATCAGGCACAGCATTCTGCAGGTCACATTGGGCCAGTAACGTCAGTGCCAGGCGCCGCCGCCGCGCCCGACTTTCGTGGCTCCACGGCGTTTCTTCGAGTCGATGCGCCGCTCTTTCGACGCCTTGGTCGGACGGGTTTTCTTGCGGATCTTGGGCTCGACCAGCGCGGCGCGAATCAGCGCCTCGAGGCGCCCGAGGGCGGCGCGGCGATTGCCGTCCTGGCTGCGCTCGGTCATGGACTTGAACAGTATGCTGCCGTCATCGATGAGCTTCTGACCGGCGAGCCTGCGCAGGCGATTTCTGGCGTTCACCGGCAGGCTCGAGTTGTGCGGCAACAAGAACCGCAGCTGCGCCGCGCTCGAGACCTTGTTGACGTTCTGGCCGCCCGGCCCCGAGGAGCGAATGAACTTCCACTCCAACTCCTCGTCGGGAATGACGATGTCCGATGTAATGATCAGAGGCATCTTAAGGTCGGCCGCGATCAGTCGAGATGCAAAGAAGGCGGGGGATACATGACGATTTCACGCTGCGCCACGGGGATGGTGATCTTGTGCTCTTTAAACAGCCGCCAGATCGTACGATTGACTTCCGAGCGCACGTTGTTGACACCTTCCTGCGGATCGGCAATCCAGAACCGCAACTCGAGCTCGATGCCGCTGTCGCTGAAGTGCATCAGACGTGAGACAGGCGCCGGTTCGCGCAGCACGCGCGTCTGGCCTTCACAGGCAGTGAGCAGTATTTGCAGCGCCAATTCCGGATCATCGCGGTAACTTACGCGAATGGGCAATTTGAGCCGGATGCGCGGATCGGTATAGCTCCAGTTGATCACGGCATTGGAGATGAGTTGCTGATTCGGCACCAGCATTTCCACTCCGTCGCGGTCGCGCACGACGACGTAGCGGCCGCGCAATTCTTGCACCCAGCCGAAGTTCTCGGTGCTGGTGCCGCTCTGTCCCGACAGGCTGATGACATCGCCCGGCTTGATGGAGCGGTCCATGAGCAGCACGAAGCCGCTGACGAAGTTCGCGGCGATCGATTGCAGGCCGAAGCCCAGGCCCAAGCCGATGGCACCGGTCAGAACGGTGAGCGCGGTCAAGTCCACCCCGGCCGCGTTCAGCCCCAGCAGAATGGACAGGCCGATGAGGAAGGCATTGGTGAATTTCGCGATGCCGATGCGCGTGGAGGGCGCGAGATTCTGAAGTTTTTTCAGGCGCCGCTCGACCCAGCGGCTGATCCAGGCGGCGACCAGGACGAATATGGTCAACGTGAACAGCAACTTCAGCACCGACCAAACGGTGATGCGGCTCTTGCCCGCCGCCACGCCGATGCTGTCCAAGGTGCTGATGATGGGATCGAGCCAGCCTAGGTATTCAGCGGCGATGATCAGCCAAATGAACAGCGTCACGCGAGATTCCCAGTGCTGCATCCAGGATTTGTTGCCGAGGCTGGCGGTAAACAGCAGCACCACGATGCGCACCGCGACATAGGCGATGATGAGATGCGCCGCGGCGTCGAGTATCGTGACGTCGAAGTGCGCGGCATCGAGCACACTGCGCGCCACCACGACCAAGCCTAAATCCACGATGGCAGGCGCGGCGACCACCATGCCCTGCGGCGCGAAATAGGTCCAGGTCAGCGCCGTCGGCGCCTTGATCTTGCGCCGCGATGCGCGATCACGCAGGGCGGCGCCCACCAACCAACCGGCCATCAAGCAGATTGCCACCACGGCGATTTCGATGAGTACATTGCGCGTCGACAGGATGTCGAAAAAGGCCGCTATACGCTGCGCCAACTCCGTCATGCGCTCGCTCCCCTCATGCGCTCGATTATCACCGGCTTCATGCGTTCAGATCCGGAATGAGCTGGCTTTCCAGGCGCGCGATTTGATCCTTGAGCAGCAGCTTGCGCCTTTTCAGGCGTTTCATTTGCAGTTCATCGACCTTGAAGTCCATGCTGAGCCGCGAAATGATGTCGTCGAGATCCCGATGCTCGATGCGCAGCTGACGCAGGCGTTCGATGTTCTTGAACAGATCGGTATTGACGTTGCTTTCTTCGTCGCTCACGGGTCACTTATTTCAGGTAGCTGTGCCACACCGGGGTGACGCCATCCGGTAGCTTAAGGGAGCGGCCCAGCGGATTCCAAGTTAGTTGCGGATCGTGAAAATCCGAACCCACCGATCCCATGAGGCCATGCTTCACTGCCATTGCGGCGACTGCCTCGACGTGCTGCGCGCCGTTGCCGCCGCTCACCACCTCAAGGGCGGCGCCGCCCGCGGCGACGAAATCGGTCAGTAGCTGACGGCGGGCGCCGGCCGACAAGTTGTAACGCGCGGGATGGGCGAGGCTGGCGACGCCGCCGGCCTCGCGGATCCAGCTCACCACGATGTCGAGCGCAGGCCATTCGGCTGCGATATTGGCTGACTTGCCGGCTCCCAGGTACTTGCGAAAGGCTTCGTCGGCCCGGCCTACATGGCCCCCGGCGACCATGGCATTCGCCAGATGCGCGCGGGTCGGCAGACCCGGCTGTGCTTGCACTGCGGCGAGCAGCTCCGTCCCCGGCAAGCCGGCCTTGGTGAGGCGCTCGCAAATCTTGGCCATGCGGGTACGGCGGCGCCCGGCCTGCATGCCCAGTTCCGCAATGAGTTGCGCCGAGGCGGGATCGATCCACAACCCCAGCACATGGATGGACTGAGCCCGCCAGGCGGCGGAGATTTCAACGCCCGGTACGAACCCTATGCCAAGCCCCCGTGCACTCTGTTCTGCCTGCTCCAGACCGGCGACGGTGTCGTGATCGGTTAGCGCCAGAACTTCGACTCCGGCGGCCGCGGCGCGCGCCACCAGTTCCGGCGGCGTGAGTGCGCCGTCGGAGCAGTTCGAATGCGTGTGCAGATCGATGTTCAAGCGCTGGCCGGGCGGGTTCACGAGGGGTTGCCAGCGAGCCCAACGGCCTGGAGCTGCATGCCCGCAAGCACGATAAAGCCCTGCGCGCGCTCGACGCCGTCGCTGGTGTAATCGAATGTATAGGTTCGCAGCAGCCGCCGCTTGCCCTGAGAATTGCGTGTCAGGCGAAAGCCGGCAAAGGCTACGGTGCCGTCCAGGAACTGCACCACCGCGCGCGAACAGGCATCCTTGGCGATGCGGTTAGCGGCCTCGCGGGCATCGAGCGAGAGCTGCCAGACCTTGTAGGTTCCGGCCAGGATAGCAATGGTCAAAACCAGCAGTAGTAGGTCGTCGGGCATACCTCAAGCTTATCACCCCCTGGAAATTCCCCCGGGAAGCCCCATACAGTGTGCTATGAACGAACACACGCAGCCGAATCTGACCGTACGCGTCGACCCGAATGAGATGGTGCAGTACGTGCAAAACCTTATGACCACGCCCAGCGCGACCGCGCCGCAGGCCACCAAGGAGCTGGCGCATCAGCAATGGGGCGGAGACACGCCGCTGGCGCGCGCCGCGCAGCTGCGTTGGAGCGCGCTCAACCGCGCCTTCGGCGACGCACGCGTCAGTACCTGGACCACACATCCGAAGCGTGACCAGATTCATGTTCCGGCAGCGTTGATCGCCGCCGCGGGCGTCGCGCGATTGACCATGGCTCAAGAAGAGGTGGTGTTCGATATTCCGACACTGCTGGATGCCACGTTGGAATTGTGCGAGCCCGCCGGGCACGCTTAAGGATGCAGCGTCGAAGTTGGCGCAGGGCTAACGCGGCAGCACGTACGGGTCGCTGAAGGCGAGGAAGTCGCCGTTGATCAGGCTCTCGCGGCAGTTGTAGCGCAGGCGGTGGCCGTCCAGGCGAGTGACCTTTCCGCCTGCCGCTTCGAGCACTGCCTGTCCGGCGGCGGTATCCCACTCCGAGGTGGGACCGAAGCGCGCATAGAGATCGGCCTTGCCCTCGGCCAGCAAACAGAATTTAAGCGAACTACCGATGCCCGTCATCTCGTGTGGCCCGAGCCGCGCGAGATAGCCCGCGGTCTGTGCGCTGGGGTGTGAGCGGCTGCCGACGACCCGCAACGGGCTGTGCGGCGGCGAGACTTTAATCTGCTCATTCTCCGCACCCTGATGTTGACTGAAGGCGCCGACTCCGGCGGCGCCCCAGTACAGCAGGCCGAGCGCCGGAGCCGCGACTATGCCCAGTACGGGCTCGTGCTCCACCACCAGCGCAATGTTGACAGTGAATTCGCCGTTGCGTTTGACGAACTCGCGCGTGCCGTCGAGGGGATCGACCACCCATAGTTCGCGCCAGGATTGGCGTTCGGCCCATGGCGCCTGCGCCGACTCTTCCGAGAGAATCGGAATGTCGGGGGTGAGATCGGTCAGTCCTTCGATGATGTGGCGCTGCGACTCCAAATCAGCGAGGGTGAGCGGCGAATTATCTTCTTTGCGTTGCACCGTGAAGTCCGCATCGCTGTAGACGCGCATGATGGCCGCGCCGGCGCGGGCGACGATGGGCATGAGGGCAAGGCTTAGGGCACGCAGATGTCGCACGGAGGTACTCGGATTGGCTGCTGATATCATACGCAAATGATTAGCCAAGCTGCGGTCGACTGGTCGGCCATCGATACGGTGCTGCTCGACATGGATGGCACTTTGCTGGATCTGCGCTTCGACAATTGGTTCTGGCAGGAGCTAATTCCCCGCCGCTACGCAGCCGTCTATGGCCTTGGACTGGCCGAGTCGCAGCTATTGTTGGCGCCCAAGTTCATCGAGGTCAGGGGGACTCTGCAATGGTATTGCATCGAGTACTGGAGTCGTGAACTGAATCTCGACATCGGCGGCATCAAGCGCGAGGCCTTGAGTGAGGTTGGCTTTCTGCCCGGAGCGGAGCAGTTTTTGTGCAAGCTCAAGGACAGCGGCAAGCGGCGGGTATTGGTCACCAATGCCCACCCGAGAACTTTGGCCATCAAAGATGAGCGAGTAGCCCTCACCCAGTACTTCGATGCCTGCTACTCAACACATCGCTTTGCCGTACCGAAGGAGCATGCGGCATTTTGGCCGGCGCTCAAGGCTGAGGAGGGGTTCTTGCCCGAACGCACGCTGTTCGTCGACGATTCCTTGAGCGTGCTCGATGCGGCACGCGATTTCGGCATCGGTTGGCTGCGCGCGGTGCGCCGACCGGACTCCGGCAAGCCGCCGCAGCACACGGGCGATTATGCGGCCGTGGATCGGGTCGCGGACCTTATGACTTAAGTCGCGGCCGGGCCGGCTGCGCCTGGATTTGGTGCGCCGCCTGCCGGGCCGCCGCCACGACCGCGGCGCCGTCGGCGCCGGGTGGGGTCGCCCTGGCCCTGAGCGGGCGCTTCTCCGCCGCTCGACCCACCGCCGGCGTCGGCACCGGCCCGCGGGGGTGGGGGAGCGCTGCGCGGGGGAGATGGGCCGCTACGTTGAGGTGGTGGGCCGCGGCGCGGACCCCCACCGGATCTTCCACCGCCACCAGCAGATCGCCCGCCGGAGCCGCCCGGACGTCCGCCGGAGCGACCGCCACCGCCGCCGCCACTGCCACTGCCGCGAGATTGGTTGAAGCGCGGTGCCCGCTCGCGCCATTCGGCGGGCGGCGGTGCGGTCACGACGGCCAAATCAACGGCCTCGATGGCGGCGCGCGGGATCTGATGTCCGATGTAGCTCTCGATGTCCGGCAGCGAAATGGCGTATTCCTCGCAACCGAAGCTGATGGCGTCGCCGTCGGCGCCGGCGCGCGCGGTGCGGCCGATGCGATGCACGTAGTCTTCGGCATCGTTCGGCAGATCAAAATTGAACACGTGGCTCACGTCGGGAATGTGCAGGCCGCGCGAGGCGACATCGGTGGCGATCAGTACGGCGATCTCGCCGTTGTGAAAGTCGCGCATCATTTTCAGGCGCTTGGTTTGCGGCACGTCGCCCGACAGGGCCTGGGCCACGAAGCCGTTGGCGGTCAGGGTGCGCTCGAGCACTTCGGCGATGCGCTTGGTGTTGACGAACACCATGGTGCGGCGGGCGTCGATTCGCCGCAGCAGTCCCATCAGCAGCGGAATCTTCTCTTCGGTGGAGGGGAAGTACAGCACCTGCTTCACACGATCGACCGTCATCTTGTCAGGCTCGATGCGGATGAGCTCGGGATTGTTCATGTGCTCGTAGGCGAGCTCCATGACCCGGTGCGAAAGCGTGGCCGAAAACATCATGGTCAGCCGCAGCTCGGGATGCGGCAAACGCCTTAAAATGAAGCGGATATCCTTGATGAAGCCCAAATCGAACATGCGATCGGCCTCGTCCATCACCGCCACTTGAATATGGCGCAGATCGAACACATGTTGCTTGAAGTAATCGATGACGCGGCCGGGCGTGCCGATTAGCACGTCGACGCCTTCTTCGAGCACGCGGCGCTGCTTTTCGTAGTCCACGCCGCCGAAGACGATGGCGAGCTTCAAGCCGGTGTACTTACCGATGCCAAGGGCATCGGAGTGTATCTGCACGGCGAGTTCGCGCGTCGGCGCGATGACAATGGCGCGGGGCGCATTCACCGGACGGTTTTCCGCACCCGGATCCGTCAGCAGGCGATTGAACAGCGCGATAAGGAAGGCCGCTGTCTTGCCGGTGCCGGTTTGCGCTTGGCCGGCCACGTCGCGGCCGCCGAGGGCCACTGGCAAGGTCTGCGCCTGAATGGGGGTGCAACGGGTATAGCCCAGTTCGGCAATGCCCCGCTTCAAGGATTCGGCGATGTTGAGGGATTCGAACGTGAGCTGACTGAGATGGGCGTCTGACATTTTCTCTATGTGGATTGCATAAACTTGCAAAATGATGGGGACCGGATAACAATACAACCATTCCGGAGCAGGTCTATCCGCTCCCATCAACCGTATCATCGGTACCCTTTTAAGGTAATCAAGACCGCTAAAGCCGCTGTATTGTGCCCGAACGGCCGCGCATCGTCACTTCGCGCTATTTCGGGCCGCACTTTCCCATCAACAACTCGCCCCTAATTTCCATAACGAATCTCCAAAAGGAGGTATTCCCTCAGTGAGTAACCCAAGTATCGTTCACACCAGTGACGCCACCTTCGACAAGGACGTAATCAAGTCCGACAAGCCCGTATTGCTCGATTTTTGGGCGGAATGGTGCGGACCCTGCAAAATGATCGCGCCCATCCTGGATGAGATCGCCGACCAGTACAAAGACAAGATCCGCATCGCCAAGCTCAATATCGATGAGAATCCGGCAACCCCTCCCAAGTTCAACATTCGTGGTATCCCGACGCTGATTCTGTTCAAGAATGGCACCGTGGAGGCCCAGAAAGTCGGAGCCGTCACCAAGTCACAGCTTGCCGCCTTTCTGGACAGCAACCTGTGAGAGGCTATCTAGGAAATCAATCCCGCGGCGGCGGTCAGGGCGGCGGGCAGCAGGGAGGCCAAGGCGGCGGCGGGCAGGGCGGCGGTGGCCGATCCAATCGCTCGAATCGCGGGCCCCGCAATGACAATCGCAACGGCAACACCAACGGTGGCCGTCCCCCGCAGGAAGACTACGGCGATCTGCCGGAGGGCGGCGATGATCTAGAGATCATTGCGGCATCCGACCTCGCGCGCAGCCGCAGCTCGATGAATCTGACGGAGCTCAAGAAGCGTCCGATCAGCGATCTCGTCAAGCTGGCCGAGACCATGGGTCTCGAGAACATGGGCCGCTCGCGCAAGCAGGACATCATTTTCGGCGTGCTCAAAGCACATGCGCGCAAGGGCGAGGACATCTACGGCGACGGCGTGCTGGAGATTCTGCAGGACGGCTTCGGCTTCCTGCGATCTTCCGACTCGAGCTACCTGGCGGGACCGGACGACATCTATGTGTCCCCCAGCCAGATCCGGCGCTTCAATTTGCGCACCGGCGATTCCATATCGGGATTGATCCGGCCGCCGAAGGACGGCGAACGCTATTTCGCGCTGCTCAAGGTAGGCGAAATCAACTACGACTCTCCGGAGAGCTCGCGCGGCAAGGTGCTGTTCGAGAACCTGACGCCGCTGCATCCCACCGAGCGCCTGAAGCTCGAGCGCGGCAACGGCTCGACCGAGGACTTGACGGCCCGCGCCATCGATCTGGTGGCGCCCATCGGCAAGGGTCAGCGCGGCCTCATCGTCTCACCGCCCAAGGCCGGTAAGACCATGCTGCTGCAGAACATCGCGACCGCGATCACCGCGAATCATCCCGAGGTATATCTGATTGTGCTGCTCATCGACGAGCGGCCCGAGGAAGTGACCGAGATGGCGCGCACCGTGAAGGGTGAAGTCGTATCCTCGACGTTCGACGAACCGGCCAGCCGGCACGTGCAAGTGGCCGAGATGGTCATCGAAAAGGCCAAGCGCCTGGTCGAGCACAAGAAAGACGTGGTCATTCTGCTCGATTCCATTACGCGCTTGGCACGAGCCTACAACACCGTGGTGCCGAGTTCCGGCAAGGTGCTGACCGGCGGCGTAGACGCGAATGCGCTGCAGCGGCCGAAGCGATTCTTCGGCGCGGCACGCAACATCGAAGAGGGCGGGAGTCTCACGATTCTTGCCACTGCGCTGGTCGACACCGGCTCGAAGATGGACGATGTGATATTCGAGGAATTCAAGGGCACCGGTAATTCGGAAATCCATTTGGATCGCCGCATCGCCGAGAAGCGCACCTTCCCGTCGATCAACATCAACCGCTCGGGCACGCGGAAAGAGGAACTCATTACCGATCCGGCGGAGTTGTCCAAGATGTGGATTCTGCGCAAGCTGCTGCATCCGATGGATGAGTTGGCGGCAATCGAGTTCCTGCTGGACAAGATGAAAGATACGAAGACCAATGCGGACTTCTTCGATGCGATGAAGCGGTAGGCACAAACAGGCAGGTCAATCATGGATTGGTGGGCGTGGATTGCGATCGGCGCCATACTCTTGGGTTCGGAGTTGGCCTTCGTCGATGTTCAGTTCTACCTGGTATTCGTCGGCGCCAGCGCATTCGTCGTGGGGCTATTGCAGCTGGCTGGCGTGAATATGGCACCGTGGTTGCAGTGGCTGGTATTCGCGGTGCTGGCTGCAACCTCGGTCTTCACCTTTCGGCGGCGCATCTACGAACGCCTGCGCCGCGGCTTGCCGGCGATGAAGGGCGGACCCACCGGTGAAATCGTGATCCTGCCGACGGCGCTGCCTCCCGGAGAGACCTGTCGGCTGGAATACCGCGGCGGCTCCTGGAGCGCGATCAACGGCGGCAAGGCGGAGATCGCCGCGGGCGCGAAGGCGCGCATCGCACGCGTCGATGGACTGACGCTCGTCATTCACGGCGAGACGCAAATAACTTCTTAGGAGAGTCTCTTGGGCATTTCCTTCAGCTACGCATTTATTGTGATCGCCGTGATCGTGGTGATCGTGATTGCGAAAACCGCCATCGTGGTGCCGCAGCAGAGCGCCTTCGTCATCGAGAATCTCGGCAAGTACAGCCGCACCTTGCAGGCTGGGTTTCACATACTGATTCCCTTCGTCGAGCGGGTGGCTTACAGGCATAGCCTGAAGGAAATCGCGATCGACATCGCCGAACAGATTTGCATCACCCGCGACAATGTCCAGGTGGGAGTCGACGCGGTGCTCTACATGCAGGTGATGGATCCGCATCTCGCCTCCTACGGCATCACCAATTTCGGCTTTGCCATTTCGCAGCTGGCACAGACTACGCTGCGCAGCGAAATCGGCAAGATCGAATTGGACCGCACTTTCGAGGCCCGCGGCACCATCAACACCAATGTAGTCAGCGAATTGGACAAGGCGTCGGCGCCCTGGGGCGTCAAGGTGCTGCGCTACGAAATCAAGAACATCACGCCGCCGCGGGATGTGCTGCAGGCCATGGAGAAGCAAATGCGCGCGGAGCGCGAGAAGCGCGCCGTGGTGCTCACGTCCGAGGGCGAGCGCGACGCCAAGATCAATGCTGCCGAGGGCGACAAGCAGCGGGTGATCAAGCAATCCGAGGCCAACAAGCAGCAACAGATCAACGAGGCTGAGGGCCAGGCGGCGGCGATTCTCGCAGTCGCGACGGCGACGGCGGAGGGCCTGCGCCAAGTAGGCATTGCGCTGTCGGATCGCGGCGGAATCGAGGCCATGCAGCTGCGCATCGGCGAGGAATACGTGAAGCAATTCGGCAAATTGGCGCAAGCCGGAACGACGTTGGTGGTACCCGCAAACCTGACCGATCTGGCGTCCATCGTGACCATGGCCACCAGCATTGCAAGGAAGCCTCCCGCGATTCCGGCAGCATAAGGGCAGGCGGATGTCGGAGAAACGCGAAGCCGTCAAGATAGGCTTCCTGGAATTCATCGCGCTGGCAGCGGCGATGATGTCGACCCAGGCCATTGCCATCGACGCCATGCTGCCGGCGTTTCCCGTCATCGTTCGCAGCCTGCAGATAGCGAACGAGAATCACGTTCAGTGGATCGTCACCGCCTACATGGCGGGATTGGGCTGCGGACAGTTGTTTTGGGGACTGATGTCGGATCGCTTCGGCCGGCGGCCCATATTGCTCGGCGGCCTGGCGCTGTATGTCGCGGCGGCGCTGCTGGCCGGTCTCGCCGCCGGCTTCCCGGAGCTCCTGGCCTGGCGCTTCGTGCATGGCCTCGCGGCAGCGAGCGTAGTGGTGACGCGCTCGGTCATTCGCGACCTTTATGCGGGCCGGAAAATGGCGCGCGTCATGTCGCTCACCTTCATGGTGTTCCTCATAGTGCCCATCCTCGCACCGAGCTTGGGTCAAGCCATCTTATTGGTGGCGCCGTGGCGCTACATATTTATTGTGTGCGGTGTGTTTACCGCGTTCGTCGCCGTGTGGGCGTTGCTACGGCTGCCCGAGACCCTGCACCCGGAATACCGCTTGACCTTGAATCGTGCACACATCTTCGGTGCGGTTCGATTGGTGCTGTTCAACCGCGCCTCGCTGTTCTATACCTTGGCGATGTCGGTGATGTTCGGCGGAATCATGGCCTATGTGGGCATGGTGCAGCAGATATTCGGCGAGGTGTTTCACCGCGCCGGCCTCATGCCCACCATGTTCGCGTTGTGCGCGACCACGATGGGGGTCGCGGCATTCCTGAATTCCAGAATCGTCGAGCGCTTCGGCATGCGCCGCATATCGCATACGGCCCTGCTGGCTTACTTGGGGATCACGGGACTGCATAGCGTGATCGCGCTGCTGGGGATCGAGCAGCTGTGGATTTTCGTCGTCATCCAGTCCGCGACCATGGCATGTTTCGCGCTGTCGATTTCCAACTTCGGCGCCATGGCCATGGATCCGGTGGCCTCGGTCGCCGGTATCGGCGCCTCCTTGCAGGGTTTCATGTCGACTTTGACCGGCGCGATGGTCGGTGCGCTCATTGGGCGGCAGTTCAACGGCACGCTGGTGCCGCTGGCCGCGGGGTCATTGTGCTGCGGAGTGGCGAGTTTGCTATTCGTACTGCTGGCGGAGAGGGGCAGGTTGTTCAAAGGCCAGCACGTCGTGGGCGAGCCCGGTGCGGTTGACTGCACTCCCATCGAAGGAGTGGGGCTGCACTAGCCGTCACGCCTCCGCGATCACCGCGATGGAAATTTTCATGTTCTGCGGCCGCACCGGCAGGTGAGAGACGTGGCGCGCGGGCGGGTCCCTCGGGAACCACTTGACCCATTCTTCGTTGAGTCCGGGGAAGTCTGATTCTTCTGCGAGAATGAAAGTGCTGCTAACGACTTTGTCGAGCGAGCTGCCGGCGGCGGTAAGGATGGCGGAGACATTGCGGAGGCTTTGCGCGGCTTGTTCCTGGATGGTGGTTCCGACGACCTGGCCTGTCACCGGATCGAAGGGGCCTTGGCCGGCGACGAAGACGAAGCCGCCGGATTTGACGGCCTGGCTGAAGTAGGGCGGCGGCTTGGGGGCCTTGTCGGTGAAGATGATTTGCTTAGGCATGGGCGCCTCCGAAGAATTTGTCGAGTTCTCCGTGGGAAGCGGCGCCGGCGAAGCCATCGAACTTGCCCTGCTCCATCAACAGCTTGGCGGCGCGGATGAAGCCGCCCCAGGCAGCGCAAGCTAGGCCGCCGCCGATACTGATGCGGCGCACACCGAGAGCGGCTATCTGTTGCACGGTGAATTCGCCCTGCCAGCCCATGAGCATGTTCACCGGCTTCGGCGCGACAGCGGCGACCACGGCGGCTAAGTGTTGGGAGGAGGTGACGCCGGGGGCGTACAGACAGTCAGCGCCGGCGTCGGCGTAGGCCTTGAGCCGCTGGATGGCGAACTCGATGTCGGGCCGGCCGTGGAGAAAACATTCGGCGCGCCCCACCAGCAGCGTGTCGCCGCCGGCCTTGTCGATGGCCTTGCGCGCGGCCCGAATGCGCTCGACCGCAGTATCCTGTTCAAACAGCGGCTGAGACGCATGTCCGGTTGAATCCTCGATGCTCACTCCCGCCACCCCTGCCTCGACGGCGAGACGCACACTCTCCGCAACACCGGCCGCGTCCGGCGCGAAGCCATTTTCAAAATCAGCGTTGATTGGCAGATCGGTAGCCTCGACCATCTCGGTGAGATGATCCAGCACCCGATCGCGTGACATGCTGCCATCGCGATGACCGTGCGACCAGGCGAAGCCGGAACTCGTGGTGGCGAGCGCCTTGTAACCAAGTCCCTGCAGGTAGCGCGCGCTGCCGACATCCCAGGGATTAGGAAGCACGAAGCAGCCGCTCTCATGCAGTTTGTGGAATGCGCGGCGCTTATCGGCGATGCTGGGTCGGACGTGAGGCATGAAAAATCTCCTTGGAACGCGTACGTTGTATTGTGTACCTTATCTCGAATGAAAAAAATCACGATGCTTGCGCCCCTGGCGTATTTATTGGCGGCAGCTGCCGTGTCGCAGAATGCCGATGTCCCGGTGAACAAGGAATTGTCCGGGCTGGTCGAGACTTACAAGGGCCTGCACGCTCACCCCGAGTTGTCGCATCACGAAGAGCACACGGCCGCGCTGCTGGCGGCGGAGCTGCGCAAGAGCGGGTACACAGTCACGGAGCGGGTGGGCAAGTACCCGGACGGCACGCAGGCCTATGGTGTCGTGGCAATATTGGAGAACGGACCGGGGCCTAGGCTGCTGATACGCGCCGACATGGACGCACTGCCCATCGTCGAGGAGACGGACGTGGCCTATGCCAGTCGTGTCAGATCCAAGAACGCGGCCGGCCAGGATGTGGGCGTAATGCACGCTTGCGGCCATGATGTGCACGTGACCACGATGATAGGTACTGCGCGTGCCCTCGCGGCCAGCCGGAAGAAGTGGCATGGCACGCTGATGCTCATCGGCCAACCGTCGGAAGAAACCATCGACGGCGCGCGGGCGATGCTGGCGGATCAACTTTACGAGCGATTCGGCACGCCGGATTTCGCGATCGCTCTGCACGACACGAATTCGCGTGCGGCGGGAACCGTGTCAATCACCAGCGGCTCTGCGTTGACGAGTTCCACGTCGGTGGACGTATTGCTGCGAGGCGTCGGCGCGCATGGCGCACAGCCGCAGGCCGGCAAGGACCCCATCGTGATGGCGGGGGAGTTCATCGTACAGCTGCAGACCATCGTCAGCCGCCAAGAGAATCCGCGTGATCCCGCCATCGTCACCATCGGCGCCATTCACGGCGGCACCAAGCGCAATATCATTCCGAACGAAGTCAAAATGGAAATAACCGCGCGCGCTTACAGCGAGCAGGCACGTCAGATCATCTTGGACGGCATTCGACGCACCGCGCAGGGCGTGGCGCTGTCGGCCGGCGTGCCCGAGGACCGCGCGCCCATCGTCACCGTGCTGGACGCTGAGTCGACGCCGGTGATGTACAACGATCCCAAGCTCACAGTGCGCGTGAAGGCGGCGCTCATCCGGGCGCTGGGCGCGCAAAACGTCATTGACGAGGAGCCGGGCACGGCGAGCGAGGATTTCGGCATCCTCGGCCTCGAGGGCCGCAAGATTCCCACCATGATGTTCGGACTCGGCGCCATAGATCCGGAGAAATTCGCGGCCGCGGCGGCGGCGGGAAAGCTCGTGCCGGGGCCGCACAACAGCCGCTTCGAGCCCGCACCCGAACCCACGCTGCGCACCGGGGTCACGGCCATGTCGTCGGTGGCGATCGCTTTGCTGCAGTGACATACCAGCGTGCCCCGGCGATGCGCGCAAGAGGGACGCCTGGGCGCGCCGCCGGCCGTCAGCCGCTAGTGCCGCGCTCGTGCTCACGCTCGATGGCGCGATAGCCGATATCGCGGCGGTATTGCACCAAGTTCCAGTGAATCGCATGCACGAGTTCGTAGGCCTGAGCTTGCGCAACCGCGACAGAATCGCCGAGGCCGACCGCGCATAACACCCGACCGCCGGCAGTCACGATTTGCGCGCCGTCGGCGCTGCCCGGGTCGACTCGGGTGCCGGCGTGAAATACTTTTCCCGGCAGCTTGGCGGCGGCGTCCAATCCGGAGATGGGATCGCCTTTGCGGTAGGCGTCCGGATAGCCGCCGGCCGCCATGACGACCCCAAGGGCGGCGCGCGGATCCCAGCGTGCGGCGACCCGACTCAGGGCGGGTCCGGCGAGGGCGGCCTGGCACAGTTCGACCAGATCGCTTTGCAGGCGGATCAAAATTGGCTGCGTTTCGGGATCGCCGAAACGGCAGTTGAACTCGAGCACATTCGGCGTGCCGTCGGCGGCGATCATCAGGCCTGCATACAGAAATCCCAGATACGGATTGCCGTCCTCGCGCAACCCGCGCAAGGTGGGCTCGATGACCTCGCGCATGATGCGGGTATGCAATGCCGGAGTGACCAGCGGGGCGGGCGAATAGGCGCCCATGCCGCCGGTATTGGGTCCTTGATCGCCGTCGTCGCGGCGCTTGTGGTCCTGGGAGGTGGCGAGGGGTAACACGCTTTGATCGCTGGCGATGACAATGAAGCTGACTTCCTCGCCTTGCAGGAACTCTTCGATTACGACGGTCTGGCCGGCTGTCCCGAAACTACCGCCGAGCATGGCAGTCGCGGTGTCGATCGCGGACTCGTGAGTCTCGCAGATGATGACACCCTTGCCGGCCGCGAGCCCATCGGCCTTGACGACCACGGGCAGGCGCTGTGCGCGGATATAGCCGGGATCGAAATTATCCGCGGTGAAGGTTGCATAGCTCGCGGTCGGAATACGGTGGCGTTTGAGGAAATCCTTGGTGAAGGCCTTGGAACCCTCGAGGCGCGCCGCGGCTTTCGAGGGGCCGAAGCAGGCGCGGCCGGCGGCTGTGAAGCGATCGACGATGCCTGCCACCAGCGGGCCTTCGGGACCGACGATGGTGAGTGCGATGTCGTGGCGGGCGGCGAAGTCGAGCAGCGCCTCGATGTCATCGGCCGGGATATCGACATTGCGCACCTTGCGCTCGAGCGCCGTGCCGGCATTGCCCGGAGCGACGATGACCTCTTGCACGCGCGGCGACTGCGCGCATTTCCAGGCCAGCGCATGTTCGCGGCCGCCGCCGCCTATCACCAGTACTTTCATGCGTACCGCCTAAGCCTAGTGACGGAAGTGACGCATGCCGGTGAACACCATGGCGATGCCGTGCTCGTCGGCCGCGGCGATGACTTCGGCGTCGCGCTTGGAACCGCCGGGCTGAATCACCGATTTGATCCCGAACTCCGCCAGGGTGTCGAGGCCGTCGCGAAAAGGGAAGAAGGCATCGGAGGCAATGCTCGCGCCATGCATGTCGATTCCCGCATCCTTGGCCTTGAGCGCGGCGATTTTGCTGCTCACCACCCGACTCATCTGCCCAGCGCCGATACCCAGGGTGGCGTTATGCCTGACGCAGACAATGGCATTGGATTTGACATATTTCGCGACCCGCCACGCAAAGATGAGGTCATCGAGCTCGGCGAGGCTGGGGACGCGCTTGGTCACGGCGCGCAGCTCTTGCGCCCGGATCACACCGTGATCGCGGGTTTGTACCAGAAGGCCGCCGGCAACACTCTTGTACTCCAGCAGCTGCGTCACCGGCACGGTGAGGTCGCCGGTCCGAAGCACGCGCACATGGTCCTTCAATGCGAGCAGCGCGCGAGCTTCTTCCGAGACGCTCGGTGCGAGAATCACTTCAACGAACTGCTGATCGACGATCGCCTGCGCGGTTGCGGCATCCAATTCGCGATTAAAGGCGATGATGCCGCCAAACGCAGAAGTGGGGTCGGTGCGGTATGCGTGGGCATAGGCTTCGGCGATGGAATCGGCACGCGCGACGCCGCAGGGATTGGCATGCTTGACGATGACGCAGGCCGGAAAGTCGAATTGGCGCACGCACTCGAGCGCCGTGTCGCTGTCGGCGATATTGTTATACGAGAGTTCCTTGCCTTGAATTTGCTTTGCCTGCGTCACGGAGGCGCCGATGGCGCGTGGGTCGGTATAGAACGCGGCCTGCTGGTGCGGATTCTCGCCGTAGCGCAAATCCAAGTGCTTGCGAAAAGACAGATTCAAGTCATCCGGAAAGGTCGGCGCCGCTCCGCCGATGGCGCCGGTAAAGTAGGCCGATACCATGGCATCGTATTGCGCCGTGTGCGCGAATGCCTTGGCGGCGAGCCTGCGGCGCATGGCTTCATTGGTCGCGCCCTGGTTGGCCGCCAACTCGTCGAGCAGCGCGCGATAGTCGCCGGGATCGACCACGACCGTGACCGAGGCATGGTTCTTGGCGGCGGCGCGCACCATGGCCGGACCGCCGATGTCAATATTATCCACCGCATCATCGTAAGTGGCGCCGTGCCGCGCCACGGTGGCGGCGAAGGGATAGAGATTGACGGCCAACAGGTCGATGGGTTCGATGTCATGCGCCTGCATGACCGCCTCATCGACACCGCGCCGCCCCAGAAGGCCGCCGTGAATTTTTGGGTGCAGGGTCTTGACCCGGCCGCCCATGATTTCCGGAAAGCCGGTGTGTTCGGCGACTTCCTTGACGACGATGCCGTGGCTTGCCAGCAACTTGGCGGTGCCGCCGGTGGACAACAGCTCGATGCCGCGCTCGCGTAATTCGCGCGCGAATTCAACGATACCGGTCTTGTCGGAGACACTGAGCAACGCACGGCGGACGGGCGTGAGCAATGGCCGCGCCTACTCGTTGAGACCGAACTCTTTGAGCTTCTTGCGCAATGTGCCGCGATTGATGCCGAGAATGGTTGCGGCGCGGCTTTGATTGCCCTGCACATGGCCCATGACGACTTTGAACAGCGGCTCTTCCACTTCGCGCATCACGAGATCGTACAAGTGCGCGGGCTTATGGCCGTTGAGGGTCTCAAAATAGCACTGCAAGGCTTCTTCGGCCTGCGAACGCAAGGGCACGCCCTTGCCGTTGACCTTAAGATCGCGGCCATTGAAGGCCGGCGATACTTCTCTGCGTGATTTCGATTTCTTTTTCGCGACCATACCCTAAGTCCAATTTCCCTGTCGATCATCGTTGTTATCACAATGCGCGCTTATGCAGCGCGATACAAACCTGTGTCGTAATGTTCGAGCAGAGTCGACAACTGTTCCTGCGGCGTCTCGATTTGCACGAGTCGATTCCGTAGGGCTTCTTGTCCGGGATGCTGCCGAAAATACCAACTCAAGTGTTTGCGTGCCACACGAACACCCGTTTCATCGCCGTAAAACGCGTACAGGCCTTCGAGGTGGGCGCGCATAATATCACGTACTTTTTCCAGCGCCAGAGTTGCTCGCGATTCACCCGTTGCGAGGAAAAAATTGACTTCGTCGAAAATCCATGGCCGGCCTTGTGCTGCGCGACCGATCATGATGCCGTCGCATCCGGTGGCTTGTAGAATTTGCAGTGCGCGTTGCGGCGAATCCACATCGCCGTTTGCAAACACCGGAATCTTGACGGCTGCTTTGATATTCGCCACGGTATCGTGTTCGGCATTTCCCTGATAGAGATCGGTGCGAGTACGGCCATGGACCGCAAGTGCTTGAATACCGTTGTCTTCCGCGATCGCTGCGATGCGGACGCCGTTCTTGTGATCGCGGTCCCATCCGGTACGCATCTTGAGAGTCACGGGCACATCGACGGCTTGCGCCACGCTGTGCAATATCCGTGCAACCAGCGGCTCGTCCTGCAGCAGAGCGGAACCCGCCAGGCGATTGCAGACTTTTTTCGCAGGGCAACCCATGTTGATGTCGATGATTTGCGCACCGGCATCCACGTTGCGGCGTGCCGCCTCGGCCATCATCTCGGGATCGAAGCCGGCGATCTGCACCACGCGGGGACTGGGCTCGCCCGTGTGGTCCATGCGCCGGCGCGATTTCGGCGTGTCCCACAGGCGCACGTCGGCGCTGAGCATTTCTGAGGCTGCGAGACCTGCGCCAAATCGCCGGCACAGAATGCGAAAGGGACGATCGGTAACACCTGCCATCGGAGCCAGTACCACGTTGGAAGGCAAGGTGTGGGGGCCGATCTTGACGGCGCGCGGCGCAGCGTGCGTCGCTGGCCTTTCGCTCATCGCTTGCTCTGCGGCGCAACATCATTCGCGCAGGCTATTCTTTGATTCGCGCCGCGCAGGCACACATCTATTTCAAATCCTTCGGCATTCTTGCCGGGATCGAGAATCTGCAAGGTGGCATCGACGCGCTCGCCGGGCGCCAGCAGCTTGGCCGTCGGTTTGCCCAGATATTCGGACGGTTCGAAATCGCGTGTGCCGATCCCCTTGCCGAAGCGATCGGCGAGCTTCACCCGCAATAGGGGATAAGCCTGCAATTGAGCGGCAGTGTTGAGAATGCTCGCCCGCACCCGCAAGGTGCCGTTGGCGTCCGGATCTCCGGTCACTCCCCACTGACGAAGCTGATAGGCAGAAAAATTGGCCGGCGCGGCTTGCGGGGTACCCATCGCACCATACAACGCGCGGACCACGGGCCAGTCGCGGTTCTGGTGCGCGATTTGCAGCATCAACAACAGCGCTGCGGCGACGGCCGCGCCGAGCCACAGCATGAAGCGGCGGCGGTCGGCACCGGCGGGCTCGGAACGCCGCATCAGAATGGCCGGCTGCACCGCTTCCTCGAACCCCTCGAGCATTTCGCGACGCACGTCATCCGATACTTCAGCTGCCTCGTAGCGACCGACGCGGCGCTCCGGATGCGGCGGCGGTTCAGGTTGCTGCGGCAGCTCAGGCAGCTGTGGCGGGTCAGGCGGCAGCGGCAGCTCAGGCGGCAGCCGCAGTCCGGAAGGAATTACGATTTCGAAGTCTGCTTCAGGATTCGATTCGGGTTCGGGCAGTGTTGGCGGGGGCGGCGGCAGCGGCGACACAGGCTTCAGCGGCCGCTTTTTGGATTCGACGAATATGCGATCCAGTTCGCCGGGCGGGAGGGTGAACTCCAGCGAGCGATCGTCGTCCGAAGATTGGTCGCCATCATGCGAGCGACCTGTATCGAGCGAGTGCCCGGCGTCGAGCGAGTGCCCGGCGTCGCTGCTTTGGTCGTCTTGCGCGGAAAGCTGCGTCTGATCGTCTTCGGTCCAGTCCATGACTTGGAGATGCGCGATCTCCACTCCCGGCGGACCAAATTCTTCGTAATCTTTCGCGACCGTCTGGGCGATCTGCGGTACGCCCACCGATTCCAAAATACTGTCGGCGCGCTCTTCTAGGTCGAGCGGTGATTCGCCGCCGACGAAACCGCTGGAGTCTTCGGCAAGTCGGGCCAGGGCATTGAACTCTTCGCCGCAGCGTCCGCAACGCACCTGGCCGCCCGCGGCGCGCAGCACTTCCGCCGTCAGCCGGAAGACGGTCTCGCACTTTGAGCATTGGGTGAACAACTTAGGCGCCTCTCCGAGCGTAGATGCAGCACCAGTCATCCCGCTCAACGACCCGCACCATACCAAAAGCCGACGAGTAGGCGGCCTTTACCGCGTACGCCTGGGATTTCAACAGCCCCGACAGGAGCAGGTATCCTCCCTCCTCGCAGGCCGCAGTCAATGCCGGCGCCAACTCGATCAGGGGCCCGGCGAGAATATTCGCCATCACGCAGAAGGCCGGGGCCAGCCCCGGCGCGGATCCCGATGCATCGATGCCAAGCACCTCGATGTCAGCGGACACGCCGTTGCGAATCGCATTATCGCGGGTGGCGAGCAATGCCTGAGGATCGATGTCGACCGCCAACACGTGAGCGGCGCCTAATTTCAGCGCGGCTATGCCTAAGATGCCGGAGCCGCAACCGTAGTCGATGAGGCTGCGGCCGGCCACCGGCAGTGAATCCAGGATTTGCAAACACAGGGCGGTGGTGGGATGCGTGCCGGTGCCGAAGGCTAGGCCGGGGTCGAGCCGTACCACCACCGCCTCAGGAGCGTCCGGTGGTTCGGCGGCGGTTGGGCACACCCATAGGCGGCGGCCGAAACGCATGGACTTCCAGTCGGCGATCCAGACGCGCTGCCAGTCCTGGTCCGCGACTGCGCGGACGCGCGCGGTCTTGGTAATGTGCGATCCCAATGCGCCAGCCAAGCGCTGCAGGCGTCGCGCCACGTCGCGGGACGCTGCGCTGGACGCTGCGCTGGACGCTTCGCGGGTCGCTTCGCGGGTCG
>JBDUEQ010000018.1:0-7532 GCA_040002315.1 Gammaproteobacteria bacterium | reverse complement strand
CCTAGCCGGCCGCGCCTAGCGCATCGTCACCAATTCTTCGGCGCTGGTCGGGTGAATCGCGACAGTATCGTCGAAGTCGCTCTTGGTTGCCCCCATTCGAAGCGCCACCGCGAAACCCTGCAGCATTTCATCGGCGCCGGTGCCGATAATGTGACAGCCGACGATTCGCTGTTCAGGCCCGACACACACCAGCTTCATATCGGTGTGTGTCTTGCGCGTGGTCAACGCGTGGTACATCGGAGTGAAATCCGCAACGTAGACTCTCACCTTGTCTCCATACTGCGCGCGCGCCTCGGCTTCGCTCGCGCCGATGGTGCCGATGGGCGGGTGCGTGAACACCACGGTCGGAATCATGTTGTAGTCGAGGGCGCGATCGCCTTTGCCGCCGAACAGGCGATCGCTCAAACGTCGGCCGGCGGCAATCGCCACCGGCGTGAGGGCGGCTCGACCCGTCACATCCCCGATGGCATAGACGCCCGGAACATTGGTGTTCTGAAGCCCATCTGTGCCCACATAGCCGAAGTCATCGACGCTCACCCCGGCTTTGTCGAGATCGAGGCCGGCCACATTGGCTTCGCGCCCGATGGCCCATAACAGGCAATCGAATCCCGCAAACTCACGGCCGTCCGCCGCTGTCAGCGTCTTCAGGCCGGACTGTTCGCGCGCCGCAGTCGGCACCACATGTTGCTGAACGGCAATCCCAGCCTCGCGCATCTCGCGCATCAGGGATTTTCCCAGCATGGCCTCGAAGCTCATCAGCGGATGCTCTCTGCGAACCATCAACTCCACCTCGCTGCCCAACTCGTGGAACGCACCGGCGAACTCACAGGCTACGTAGCCGCTGCCGACGATGGCCACGCGCTTGGGTCGTTTCTCGAGTTCGAAAAAGCCGTCCGACGTGATGCCGAATTCAGTCCCCGGCAATGTCGGCACGATGGGCCGGCCGCCGGTGGCGACGACGATGTGCCGCGCCGTCAAGCGTTCGCCACTCACCTCCACGGTGCTCTTATCCAGGAAGCGTGCAGCGCCGCGCACCCAGGTCACCCCCTTGGTCTTGAGGTTGCGCTCGTAGATGCCGTTCAACCGCAGCACATAGGCGTCGCGCTTGGCCTTGAGGGCAGACCAATCGTTGCCGCCGACGGTAACGTCGAAGCCATAGTCTTTCGCGTCGGTCAGGCTCTGGGCCACTCCAGCCGCATTCCACATGATCTTTTTCGGCACGCATCCCACGTTGACGCAGGTTCCTCCCAGGCGATGCGATTCGATCACGGCCGTTTTGGCGCCGTGTTCGGCCGCGCGCTGGGCGCAGGCCAGACCGCCGCTGCCGCCGCCGACGCTGATGAGATCGAATACTTGGTCCGACACTGTGAACTCCATACTGAAAGGCCGGAAAAGCCCAATGATATACTGCGCAGGTCCATAACTCGCGGATGAGGTGCTACGGTGATCGGTGTTGTCGTGATCCTAGCGTTACTTGTTGCGTTGATCGTTTACTTCGTCGGCATCTACAACGGCCTTGTGGGTCTGCGCGAGAACGTCAAGACCGCGTGGGCGAATATCGACGTGCTCTTGAAGCAGCGTCACGACGAGCTGCCGAAGCTCGTGGAAACCTGCAAGCGCTACATGCAATTCGAGCAGGAAACGCTCGAGAAGGTGATGCGCGCCCGGGCCTCGGTGCGTTCGGCGAGCGCGTCGGGCGATGTCGCCGCGCTGGGTGCGGCCGAGCAGCAGTTGCGCGCCGGCATCGGCCGCCTGTTCGCTGTGGCGGAGAATTACCCGCAACTCAAAACCGATGAGACCTTCAAGCAATTGCAGGGAAGAATTACCGCGCTGGAGGAGTCGATCGCCGACCGCCGCGAGCTCTATAACGATCAGGTCAATCTGAACAACATTCGAGTGAAAGTTTTTCCGGACGTCTTGATCGCGCAGAGATTCGGCTTTCAGCCGGCGCAGCTGCTGGAATTCTCCGCGGCGGAAAAGAGCGACGTCGACGTGGGCGCACTGTTCAGCGCCAAGGAGCCTGTTTAAAGGGTTGTTGTTCAGGCAAGGGGCAGCCCAGCCATGTCCGGCAATCAATTCAAATTCTTCCTGCTCGTCGCGTGCCTCGCCGCGGGGGCGGTGTATTCCTTCTGGTACGCATTCAAGGCCTGGGCTAAAAATCGAGTTATCGAGGATACGCCGACCTCGCGCGTCCGATCTGCGGCGCAGGGTTATGTGGAGCTTTGCGGCCGCGCCATACTGCCGCCGAACTCGACAAATAAAGGGCCCCTGACCGGCCTACCCTGCACTTGGTGGCGTTATAAAATCGAGCAGCGCAGCTCCAGCGGCAGATCGCGCTCGTGGAGCACGCTGCAAAGCGCTACCAGCGACACCCCCTTTCTCCTGGATGACGGCACCGGCCAATGCCTGATCGACCCGCGCGGCGCCGAAGTTTTTGCCGGAACCAGCGACGTCTGGTACGGGCCGTCGCAGTGGCCGCAAGTGCGCATTCCGGACGGCAGCGGATTCTTTGGCAAACTGGCCGACGCCCTGGTGACGGACAAGTACCGCTACACGGAATATCGCCTGCAGCCGCAGGTGCCCCTATATGCCATCGGTGCGTTTCGCAGTCTAGGCGGCGTCAGCGTCGAGAGTCCCGATGCGGCGATAGCGGAATTATTGCGTACATGGAAACAAGACCAGGCGGGGCTGCTGGCGCGCTTCGATGCCAACCACGACGGGACGATAAGCCACGCCGAGTGGGATCAGGCTCGCGCCGCTGCGCGCCGCCAGATCCTGGACGGCCGCGTCGCCGATGAGAGGCCGCCATCCTTGAACGTGCTGTCGCACCCGGCCGACGGCCGGGCCTTTCTTCTGGCCGCTTCTGACGGTGAATCCTTGGCGAAAAAATTCAGGCGTCGGGCACTGGCGGGTCTCGGCGGGTTCGTCGGCAGCTCGGCCGCCCTCACCTGGATGTTGACCCACGTCTGATAGAATCGCGTCGGTGAACAACCCATTGCTGGAATTAGAATCCCTGCCCGCATTCGGCCGCATCGAGGCGCGCCATACGCGGCCGGCGCTGGAAGCGATACTGGCGGAGAATCGCCGATGCCTGTCTGAATTGACGGCGCAAACCGCGCCGACCTTTGCGTCGCTGGTCATGCCGGTGGAGGAATTGAGCTACCGCTTGAGCCGAGTCTGGAGTCCGATCGGGCATTTAAATGCGGTCGCCAATTCGACGGATATGCGCGAAGCTTACAATGAATGCGTACCGCTGTTGACGGCGTACTCCTCCGAACTAGGACAGAACACCGCCCTGCAGGCCGGCTATAAATATGTGCTGCAGCACGAGGGCGACCGGCTCGATTCGGCGCAACGCAAGGTGGTAAAAAATGCGCTGCGCGATTTTCGGCTGGCGGGAGTCGATCTTAAGTCCGACGACAAAACTCGTTACTGCGAGGTCGCTCAGCGGCTGGCGCAGCTGGCCACCAAGTTCTCAGAAAATGTGCTTGATGCCGGGCGCGCCTACACCCGCAGCGTCACCGATGGCGCGGAACTCGCCGGTCTGCCCGCGAACGCGGTCGATCGTGCTGCCGCCGATGCGCGCGAGGCGAATCAACCCGGCTGGCTGTTCAAGCTCGATCAGCCCACCTACACGACCGTGATGGCGAGCGCCGAAAGTCCGCAGCTGCGCCGTGACATCTATGAAGCCTGGGTCACGAGAGCCTCGGAGCTGGGGCCGAGCGCTGGGCGATTCGACAATAGCGCCATCATTGCCGACATTCTGCCGTTGCGCCATGAATTGGCGCGCCTGGTGGGCTTCCACGATTTCGCCGATTACGCGCTGGCCACGCGCATGGCGAAGAGCAGCAAGCAGGTGCTCACCTTTCTGGACGATCTGGCGCGGCGTTGCCTGCCGGCGGCCCGTCAGGAGTTCTCGGACCTCGAGGAATTTGCCGGCCGCAAGCTCAATGCCTGGGATATGGCGTTCTACAGCGAGCGGCTGCAGGAGAGCCGCTTCAAGGTATCGCAGGAGGCGCTGCGGCCGTATTTTCCGCTGCCCAAGGTGCTGTCCGGCTTGTTCGCTTTGATTCACAGGCTTTACGGCATCAGTGTCCGCGAACGGTCCGGTATCGGCGTCTGGCATCCCAGCGTGCGTTACTACGATCTGCTCGATCAGAACGAGGCAGTCGTGGCCGGATTCTTTTTAGATCCGTATTCGCGTACCGAGAAACGCAGCGGTGCCTGGATGGATGAATGCGTGGTCGCAAAGTCACTCCCCACGGGCACGGCATTGCCGGTGGCGCAGCTGGTCTGCAATTTTACCGCGCCGGTGGGCAGTGCACCCTCGCTGCTGACTCACGACGAAGTGACCACCCTATTTCATGAATTCGGCCA
The DNA here is from genome assembly GCA_040002315.1 of Gammaproteobacteria bacterium. Taxonomy (GTDB): domain Bacteria; phylum Pseudomonadota; class Gammaproteobacteria; order Steroidobacterales; family Steroidobacteraceae; genus Bog-1198. The sequence goes on along the minus strand of JBDUEQ010000018.1, from coordinate 3,155 downwards.
TGGGCTGCACCACATGCTGACGCGCGTGGCCTATCCCAGCATTGCAGGGATCAACGGTGTCGCCTGGGACGCGGTGGAGCTTCCCAGTCAATTCATGGAGAACTTCGTCTGGCGTCCCGAAGTCCTGCCGCTGATTTCCGCGCATGTGGAATCCGGAGAAACTCTGCCCGTGGACATGCTGCAGCGACTGTTGGGCACTCGTACGTTCAACGCGGCCCTCGATACGCTGCGCCAAATCGAACTGGCGAGTTTCGATTTTGAATTGCATGCGAATTTCGATTCAGGCCAGGGCGCGAAGGTCGCGGAGACCCTCGCCGCGGTTCGCCGCCGAGTGGCGGTCGTGCCGGCGGCGCCCTTTAACCGCATGCCCGCCAGCTTTGCACATATTTTTGCAGGCGGCTACGCCGCGGGCTACTACAGCTACAAATGGGCCGAGGTGCTCGCTGCCGACGCCTTCGAAGCCTTCGAGGACGCAGGGGTGTTCGACGGCGCGACGGCGGCACGCTTCCGTGATTCGATTCTTAGCAGAGGCGGCAGCTTGGACGCGATGGACGCTTTCGTTAACTTTCGCGGTCGCGAACCTGACGTGCGGCCACTGCTCAAACAAACGGGAATTGCCGCGTGAGAAGCGCCGGCTGCGCAGGCACGCTGATGCTGTCGCTGTGGGCCGCGATGGCCGGCGCAGTGACCGCCTACGTCAGCGATGAACTTGTACTCGGCGTCTACCCGGAGCCGAATGGTCAGGGCCAGCGTCTCGCCACGCTGCATTCCGGAGCGAACCTCGAGACGCTCGGCGTGAATGGAGAATTCACCCAAGTTCGCTTGAGCGATGGCACGAGCGGCTGGGTCAAATCCTCCTACCTCACCAACCAGGAACCCGCTACTGCGCGGCTCAAACAGCTGCAAGAAGAGCTGGATCGCAGCCGTGCGACGACTCCCGCGCTGGCCGAGGCAGCCGCACGCAGCGAACTCGAGCGGCTGAAGCGCGAACTCGAGGCGAAGCAAGCGGAGGTCGATGGCCTGCGCGGCACACTGGCCAAGCCTGCGTCCGCCGTAAATGCGGCGGTTGCGGGCGCGGCCGCGGGCGATGGATCTGCGGCGGGGACATCAATGGCGCGACCCTGGCTGTGGATCCTCGCATTGATGGCTGTGCTGGCCTGCGGCTTCTGGCTGGGCTATGCCACACTGGCTCGCCGCGTAAAGCACAAGTTCGGCGGAATTAAGGTGTATTAACTTAACTCCTGGTCGACGTGCTTTGACATATCTGCCCAGAAGCATTGCAGCAAAAGAGAACCAGGCACATGGCGCGCCCGTTGTTAAAAGCCTAGACTCCACCCGATGCATGACCTACGCCGTAACGACTACGACGTCACGAATTCGGTTCAAGTCAGTTCCACTTCGGCGGTGACCGTTGCGGTGCGTGAACTGTTTACGGATGCCTTTCCCGGCGAATCCTTCGACCGGGTCGCCGTTGCATTCGAAGAATTCGACAAACTGTTCACCGGCCGCATGCCGGGCTACCACGGTGTCGATACCGTCTATCACGATCGCCAGCACTCGCTCGACATGACCTTGGCCATGGCGCGCCTTTTGGTGGGCCATGAACGCACGGTCGAGACGCGTATGCGGTTCGGGGCCGAGCGCGCCGTCATGGCGCTGGTGACTTCGCTGTTTCACGATGCGGGCTACATCCGCGAGTTCGGCGACCGGCAGCATCGCAACGGCGCGGAGTTCACTCTTTACCATGTAACGCGCAGCGCGCGATTCCTGACCCGCTTCCTGCCCAGCATCGGCATGGAAAACTGGGTGCCGGTCTCGACACGCATCGTGCATTTCACGGGCTATGAAATAAAACTTGATCAGATTCAACTGGCCGATCCACGCGACCGCAAATTGGGACATTTGCTGGGTACAGCGGATTTGATCGCGCAGATGGCCGATCGATGCTATCTCGAGAAGTGCCGCGACCGCCTGTACCCGGAGTTCGTACTGGGAGGTATCGCCGCCACTACCGGTAGCGACGGCGCGTTGCAGGTTCGCTATAGCTCCGGCCTTGACCTGCTGCGGCAAACCCCGGAGTTCGTGCGCGAAACCCGCGTGCAGCGCCTGGAGGGTGAATTTGAACACGCCTATCGATTTGTCGAGCCGCTGTTCGGCGGCAAGAACCCGTATCTTGAGGCTATCGATCGAAATCTCGATTATCTGCACCGGGTGTTGCGCGCCGAACGTTGGCGGATGCTGCGGCGAAGTCCGCCGCTGTTCACATCCGGGGACAATCAGCTGGGTCAAGTGCGCGGGCTGATGCTGACGCATCTCAAGGCGCTCTGGGCTTAGGGCACTGCGGGCTCAGAGTCCTTAAGGCCAGTCGATGTTCGCGACGTAGCGCGTGTGCAGCTCCTCCAGCCGCGACAGCACTTCTTCTTTACCCAGTAGCGGCGCCGCGGCGATAGCCCTGTAGAGCACCGCCGGACTCAAGGCGCGACGCGCATTTTCCGCCACCGGCGCAAAACTCAAATGCCAGGGTTCGGGTTGCACCCCCGACCGTACCCCGCGAAACGGGCGGAAAAATCCGAACCGGGCCGAATTCTTCTCGAGCCATTCGCTGAGGCGCGCGAAAGGCCCCCCCGGCGCGAACTCCTCCGGCGTCAGCTGGACGCGGTAGTCCGGCGCCGCCGCACAGCCGTCAATCACATCGACATCCGTGCCCCAGTGATGCCGGCTCGCACCGGGAAGAGCAGACCATAGCAATATGGCGTCGACACGCTCCGGCGCGCTCAACCGGCTCACGTCGACGGGCCGGCCGGTGGCGTCGCTCATGGGCCGTTGGCCGCTAAATTTGCCGTTCCAGATCGTCAATTGGCGCGAAAAGTCGCGAAAGCTGCTCTGCGGCTCGAGGTCGAAACCGTCGGCCGCGGCCGCGCGACGTAAGTTCAAGAAGGGTACGATTACATGCTGGTGTAGGGCGCAATCAGGATCCTGCACTGCAGCAATGTGAGTATGAATCTGTCCGGTCAATTCGCCGTCGTTCACGACGCCACGTCGCCGGCCGTGTCCCGGGCGGCGCCGAAATCGGCCACCTGATCGAAGATGCCTGCCAGCGTTCCGACCTCCTGGGCACCTGAAATCGTGTATTGGCCGTCGAATACGAAGGTTGG
>JBDUEQ010000017.1:0-16880 GCA_040002315.1 Gammaproteobacteria bacterium | reverse complement strand
CGGTTCCGTTACGGTTCCGTTACGGTTCCCGTTAGACTTCCCTCATGCCATTCACCGCTCTGATCGTCGCCCTCGCGCTCGCGGGAATCCTGTTCTTGATCCTCGCCGTACGCCGCTTACGCCGACGCAGGCTGCTCGGCGGCTCATTGCACGGGGCTACAGCGCTCATATTCGTTTTGCTCAGCATCTGCGCTGTAATGATTGCCGCCAATTTGCGCACCTACCAACGCTTAAGCTTTGAGCAGCCCGCCGGCGAGCTGCAATTAACTCGCACGGCGGACCGCCAGTACAACGCGGTTTTGACCTACCCCAGCGGCGAGCACGCGAGCTTTGCACTGCGCGGCGATGAATGGCAGGTCGACGCCCGCGTGCTCAAATGGCACGCCTTTGCCAATTTGGTCGGCTTCGACACCGCCTATCGCCTAGAGCGCATTGGCGGCCGATACTCGCGCATTGAGGATGAGCGTGCCCAGGCACGCACGGTGTACTCCCTGAATCCAACGCAACGCATCGACCCCTGGGATCTGGTGCATCGCTATCATTCCTGGATACCCTGGATGGACGCACTCTACGGCAGCGCGACGTTTCTCCCGATGGCCGACGGCGCGCTGTACGAAATCAAAGTGTCGCAGAGCGGATTGGTCGCACGTCCACTCAACCAGGCAGCGCGCGACGCGGTGGGCAGCTGGCACTAGTGCTCGGGCGCATCCCGCGAATCGTTCTTGTTGCGGGCGGTGTGATAGTGCTGGTCATGGCGCTTGCCATGCTCTGGCTCAAGGCCCATGAGGACGAACTGGTCTTTGCGGGGGCGATCATTCGTCAGCACCTGCTGGACTTCCTGCCTGCGGACGCCAAGCTCACCGCGGTGCCCGTCGAAAAAAGCCCCGACCTCGCCGGCCTCGTGTTTCGCGCCGAACCCGATGCCGACAACGGCTTGGATACTGCACGCCTCGGCAACTACCGGGGAATTCGTCGGCTATAATGCGCGCTGCTCCACGCCGGCTTAGCACAGTGGTAGTGCAACGGTTTTGTAAACCGTAGGTCGGGGGTTCGAATCCCTCAGCCGGCACCAATAACAACTTGTCCATCCCGGGCACATCGGTAACGGTTTATACCGCCGGAGACATAGGTAACATTTTAGCACCGAAGGGGTTTACGGCGCATTCGACGCCGTTCGAGCTTGTTGAGTGCGCCGTTCCAACCCTCCTCGTGGGTGAGGCGCGTGTCCTCATCGTGCAAGCGCGAGTGAGTGAAGGTCAGCTCCGTGCCATCGGCGATGGTGCGAAGGTCGATCTCGACCTGCGATTCACCGGGATCCTCGCCGTTTTCCCAGCGCCAGGTCATGGCTAATCTCTCCGGCGGCACAAGCTCGCGATATTCGCCGCTGCTCTCGTGCTCGAGGCCGTCGAAGCGTGCGGAAGCGTACCCGGAATCGGCCGCCGATCCGCACATCGGTCTCGGCCAGCAGCACGGGACCGTCATCAGGGCCCCATCAGCAGGCGATGCCTGCCGGCGTCGTGAGGGCGTCGAACACGATCGATCGCCGCGCAGCAATTCGGCGTACCAGTGTGAGACTGGTCATCGCCTGGTTTTCCTCGCCTCGGCTTCCGTGCGCTCGGCGTAGGCCGCGAGCCGGTCCAGGCTGAGCGACCAGAAACGCTCGTACCGCTGCAGCCAATCCAGCGCCGCGCGCATGGGTTGCGGCGACAGCCGCACTGTCACCGTCCGCCCTACTTTTGATCGCGTTATGAGTCCGGCTTCATCGAGCACACCCAAATGCTTCATGACTGCCGGTAGCTTAATCGCGAAAGGCTGGGCGAGTTCGCTCACCGATGTGCCGTCCTCGCGTTCGAGGCGGGCGAGAATCGCGCGGCGTGTCGGATCGACCAGCGCGGCGAACGTCTTACTAAGCTGCACCTCATAGTTCACCATATAGTGAAGTGTTAGACAAAATACCGGTGTTGTCAATCCACTTCCGCACGACAGACTCTGCACGGGCTGCCAGTTGAGGTCTTGCGCCGTGCTGGTACAGTAGCCGCAATAGAACGCTGGGGGCTGTGGTGAACAAAAACATCAACTCGAATCTTTACTCGATGGACGGCGACAGTAGATTACGTTCGGCGCGGCGACCGGGAATCTGTTGCTCTCTGCTTGCGTTGGCCGCACTGATCTCATTATCTGCGTGCGGCATTGATTCCGACAGCGGCGATGGGTCGACCAAGGTCAACGGCTCGGTTCACATCGCCGCCGGCAAGCCGACGGGCCCCGCCACCACCGTTAACGGCGCCATTCAAATCGACGACAATGCCGCGGTCGCCAGCGCGAGCACGGTGAACGGCAGCGTGCGCCTAGGCGAGCATGCGACTGCACAATCTCTGGAAAGCGTGAACGGAGCCATAACGCTGGGCAGTGGCGCGCATGTCTCGGGTGGCGCAACATCGGTCAACGGTGAACTCACCTTGGGTGACGGTGCGGAAGTCTTAGGCTCGCTCTCGAATGTGAACGGGAGAATAACGCTGACCTCCGCACACGTGGGCGGTGGCATCAAGACGTCCAACGGCAGCATCAGCATTACCGGCGCATCTCATGTGGAAGGTGGAATCTTGGTGGAAAAACGCGGCACCGAATTGATTCAAATCGTCCGTGATGTGCCGAGGATCGTCATTGGGCCCGGCGCGACCGTTCAAGGGGAACTGCGCTTCGATCGCACGGTGCAACTCTTCGTCAGCGACAAGGCGACCATCGGCAAAGTGACGGGGGCGACGCCCATCACCTTCAGCGGCGACAGTCCGCCCAATTGAACGCCGCTGGCGATTGCCTGACGCAATCCCCGCGGATTTGTGATACTGCGAGTCAATAAACGCACCGAGGAAGGATTATCCATGCAAAGTCTCCGCATCCGCGCTTTGTTGGCAGTGACACTGATCGCGCTCGGGGGGTCCACCGCTTCCTTGGCCGCAGCAGCCGCAGACCCCGCGCTGGTGAGCGCGGTCGCGAGTCCACAACGCAATCCCGCCCACGTCGCCAGGGACTCTGCTCGTCACCCGGTCGAAGAGCTGACTTTCTTCGGACTGACGCCTGGCATGACGGTGGTTGAGATTTGGCCGGGCGGCGGGTATTGGACCGACATCTTGGGCCCCTATCTGGCACCGCGCGGTCATTACTACATTGCCCTGCCGGTGCCCGGCAATACCGAGGAAGACGCGGGCGTTAAAAAGTTTCGCGCGCGGATTGCCGCAGAGAAAGAACGGCTCGGCACGCTTCACGAGAGCGCGCTGGGGAAGGATCATATCGAGATCGCTCCGGCCGGGTCTGCGGATCTCGTGCTGACCTTCCGCAATCTGCACAACTGGATGGGCGACGGCTTCGCGGACGAAGCGCTGGCGGCGTCTTTCAAGGCACTCAAGCCCGGCGGCATACTCGGAATCGAAGCCCATCGCGGCCGCAACGATCAGCCGCAGGATCCCAAGGCCAAGAGCGGCTACGTTCGCCAGGACTACGCGATCGCGTTGGCGAAGAAGGCGGGGTTCGAATTCGTCGGCGCCTCCGAAATCAATGCCAATCCACGCGACACCAAGGACTGGCCTGAGGGTGTGTGGACCCTGCCGCCGACGCTCACACTAGGAGATAAGGATCGCGCCCGGTACGTTGCGATTGGCGAAGCGGATAACTTCGTGCTCAAGTTCCGCAAGCCTCGGTAAGGCGAGCGGCGCTCACCGGCCGGCCGGGGATTTAGATTTCCGGGCCGATGGCAATAGGCGAGCCGTCACTGAACCTAGACGCTCGAAACGGCGCTGGGTCCACCGACGGCGTCGCGCCGATGGCGAGTTCAGCGGCCAGTCGACCGGCGGCCGGACCGATCCCGAATCCGTGGCCGGAAAAGCCGGTGGCCACGGTCAGTCCCGGCACCGTCCCGAGCGGACTGATGTAGGGCACCACATCGGGCGTCACATCGATATACCCTGCCCACTGCTGCACGATGTGCACGTCGCGGAATTGCGGGTATAGAGCAATCATCGCAGCCAGCGCATCCCTATTCAGCGTGGCATCGGGCGTGGGGTCCAATACCCGCGCTGCTTCGAACGGACTCGGTCTATCCAGCGGCCAGCTGCGCGGTGCGAGAAATTCTCGCAGCGACTGCGCATTCACTCGTACTCGCAATGAACCGTTTTCCTTGCGGATGGCCGGCAGAAAATCGCGCAAATAGCGCAGCGAGTCGGGCACGAATGGCGCCACGTACCCGGCGCCCCTGGCGAGGGTATATCCACCGTCGCGCCGCTTGCGGTAGCCAACCGCATCCAAATAAGTGCACGCGTCTGGTCCATCCGCGACCGGCGCCGTGCGCATCACCGAGGAAAGTACTTTCAATTGCGGCAGTCTAACGCCGAGGTTGGCGCAGAACAGGCTGGACCAGGCTCCCCCGGCGAGGATCACGGCATTGCATGCAATGCGGCCTCGTTCAGTGATGACAGCCGAGGCGCGGCCGCCCGTGCGTTCGATTCCGCGCACGGCACAATGGGCCAGGATGACCGCACCCCTGCGCTGCGCGGCGCGCGCGATGGCCGGCGCCGCACGCTGCGGCTCCGCGCAACCGTCGGTAGGCACATACAAGCCGCACGGATACGAACGGCTCGCTCCGGGCATCAGTGCCGCAAGCTCGGCACCGCGCACGATGCGTGTGCCGATGTCGAAGGGCTTCGCCATATCCACCCAAACCGCAAAGCGCGCTTCATCGGCTGCGCTTTCGGCCACGTAAAGCACGCCGCATTGGCGAAAGCCGGTGTCCGATTCCGTCACACGGTTCATGTCGCGCCATAGTTGCAAGCTCTGCACGATCAGCGGCATTTCCCGGGCGTCGCGTCCGGCCTGCCTGCACCATCCCCAGTTTCGGCTGGACTGTTCACAGGCAATGTATGCCTTCTCGCAGAGCACCACCGGTATCCCGCGGCCGGCCAGAGTCAACGCGGCGAATGTTCCGATGATGCCGCCGCCGATCACTACGACGCCGGTGGCGGCAGGCATCACCTCATCGGAGATGACGGAGTCGACATACGGACCCATGAATCTGCCTGCGTCTATGTATTGAATTCTTCGCTGCTGCGCGGAGCAACGGCGGCTTGCGCGTCCAACGAGTGGCGGTATCTGATGCAGCCGCGCATGAACTGCGGCCATTCCGGGACCGCAATGGAGGGCGAGATCCCCTCCGGCAGCAGCGACCACAGCACCGGCTGATGCCAGCATAAATCGTGGCCGGCCGAGTCCCGATGTTCGCGGATCGCCGCACGCAGTTTCTTGACTTCCGCGAGCAACGATTCGCGCGAGAAGGTTTCTAGGTCGTCATCCATCGGTATATTCTAGCCATGTCGGGCGACGCGCGCTCGCTGGATCATTAGATGGATAACTCCATTCCTGGTATCGACATCAGCTCGCTGTTTGGCGCGCGGTCGCGAGCACGCGAGCTCACGGATCAAGCCATCATGACCGCGGCAGCGTATTCCGGCTTCATGGTCGTGAGAGGACTGCCTGCCGACGTGCCGGTGGGGTACGCGGCGCGAGCGGACCTGTTGCGGCTGTTCGATCTGCCTGCGACAGAGACCCGCCAGCTGTGGCGACAAAAATTCGATCCCTCGCATCGGAATGTGTACCGGGGATGGTTTCCGCTGCAGAGAGGATTTCTGACGGCCAAGGAGGGGATCGACTTGGGCGCCGATGTGGTGCACGGTGCATCCGTAGTCCACTGCGACGATCCACTGCGCGAAACGACCCCATTGCCATCCGATAATGCGTTGCCGGGCTGGCGCGAATCGGTGGCGCGCTACTATCGCGGAATGGAGGCTGTGAGCCAGGCATTGTTACGAGCGATCGCGCGCGGTCTTACGCTAGAGGAGCACTTCTTCGATCATTTCTTTGAGAAAGGGCTCTCGACATTGCGGCTGTTGCGCTATCCGCTGCGGACCGATGTCGACCAAGCCGCACGAGCCGATCCCAGCGTCTGGGTAGATCACGACGGCGAGCGGTTCTACATGAATGGCGCACCGCATGTCGATTCCGGATTTTTGACTCTGCTTGCGCAAGACGGCGTCGCGGGCTTGCAGGCGCGGCATCGCAACGGTGCGTGGCTCGACGTCCCTCCCAGCGACGATGGGCTGGCGGTCAATTTCGGCAAGGTTCTCGAGCGTTGGTGCGGAGACCAAATCAAAGCAACCGAACATCGCGTCATCGGAACGGGTCGGGAGCGCATGTCCATCCCGTTTTTTTACGAGGCGCGCGCCGATGCCGAGATCGGACCCTTGCCGCTGCCCGGGGCAGCGCAATTCGCACCGTTTCTTTACGGCGACTATCTGTGGGCGACCACGACCCAGTTCATCGAATTCAAAGGGATGGATTCCTTGCGCAAGCCGATGCGAGGACCTTGAACTCCCGCGGCACAGCCCCCAATTCGTCCCGGTGACCGTGCGCCGCGTATTCTTGAGCCCCTGGTGGTTGATTTTCTCGCTACCGGGGTATATCGGCTTGCGCCTATTGCCGGCATTGTCAATCGGTCCATTGGGAGTGTGCGCCGGCATCGCGTTGTTGGTCGCCTGCTGCATAGTCATTCCCTTGTCGGTACGGAATCGCTCCCTCCGCAATTCCCACCTTGCAGACATTGTTGCGTGGATCGGCCTGCTGTCCATGGGATTTTTCTCCTCGCTATTCGTCTTCACCGCGCTGCGCGATGTCGCCTTGCTGAGCGCCCATCTGTTTTCGTCTGCGCAACTGGCCGCTTCCTGGGCGGCACCGACGGCAATAGGCACGTTGGTCCTCACGGCCGTTGTGACGCTGGTGGGCTTTGTGATCGCGCGGCGCCGGCCGCGCGTCGTCGATATCGACATTCCCATCCTGGATCTTCCACAGGCACTACACGGCTTTTCGATTGCTCAAATAAGCGACGTGCATGTGGGGCCCACCATCAAGCGCGGTTTCGTCGAGGGTGTCGTCGACCGGGTCAACGCCCTGAAGGCGGATCTGATTGCCGTGACCGGCGATTTGGTCGACGGCTCCGTGCAACAGCTATCCGCACACACCGCGCCACTGTCTGAGCTCCGCGCACGCCATGGGGCCTTTTTCGTGACCGGGAATCACGAGTACTATTCCGGCGAACGTGCCTGGACAGCAGAAATCAGGCGCCTCGGTATACGGGTTCTAAAGAATGAGCACGTGGTATTGAGGCATGACGGCGCCTCAATAGTCCTGGCGGGCGTCACAGACTTGAGCGCGCACCATTTTGATGCAGGTCAGCACAGCGACCCGGCGGCGGCGCTACGCGGTGCGCCGGCCGATGCCGGCGCCAGAATCTTGCTCGCTCATCAGCCGAACTCGGCGAATGCGGCGGCTGGCGCCGGCTTCGATGTGCAACTCTCGGGACACACTCACGGCGGACAATTCTGGCCGTGGAATTTGTTCGTCGGTTTCTTCCAGCCGTTCACCGGCGGCCTGTATCGACTGAAGGATCTTTCGGTGTACGTCAGCCGCGGCACAGGCTACTGGGGCCCGCCGAATCGCTTCGGCGTACCCTCGGAAATAACCCGCATCCGCCTGGTAGCCGCGGCGACGTAAGCCCCAGATACTAGCCGGGATCACCGCGCCGGCCGGCCTCGAACAGAAACCACGTTCGCCGCTCCGTTTCGTCTATCCAAACCTCGATGAGGCTGGCCGTGGCGATGTCGCGGTGCTCGTCGCATACATCATGCACTTCGCGCAGACGCGCTACCAGAGCCTTATTGTCCTCGCGCAGTTCGGCGAGCATGTCCTTCGGATCCACGTAATCCGCATCGTTATCCTTCACACGCTGCAGACGCGCTACATGTCCGATGGACCGGATCGTCGATCCACCGATCTTGCGAATGCGTTCAGCAATGGGATCAGCCATCGCGAACAGCTGATCGCCCTGCTCGTCAAAGAGCAAATGATAGTCGCGGAAATGCGGACCGCTCAAGTGCCAATGAAAATTCTTGGTCTTGAAATACAGCGCATAGACATCCGCCAAGATCGCATTCATGGCCCCGGCAATATCCCGAGTAGCGGCCGGTTTGAGATCGGTGGGAGTATCCAGCGGAGCGCGCCGACGGCGCTTGCGGTCTTCTGTCTTATCGCCCATGAGACACCTCAGAAATTTTAAAGTAGCGTTCCGGCGTCCCTGCTTTTCAAGCTCAACGCCGGTCGAGCACTATGATCCTCCCTGGCCATTCCCGCAATTATTGTCGAACGGTTCACCCGCCACCCCGATGCCGCCCTTCGTGATGCGCGGAAACACCCGCATGCCCACCGCCTTACGTTCCAGCTCATGATGAGAAGGTTTCAGGCCAACAAACAAAAAAGGCCCCGAGACGGGGCCTGCTTTTAATGGCGGAGAGGGTGAGATTCGAACTCACGTGCCGGAATTACCCGACCATCCGATTTCGAGTCGGCGCCGTTATGACCACTTCGGTACCTCTCCGGTTAACTTAAAATACTGCGGATTTGCTTAAGTATTTACGGCGTTAACTTAAGCACTGCTGCAGTGTGACGTGATAATCAGCGATGATATAAACGCATTTGTCAAGAGTCCGTCGCGGGAAATAAAGGATTATTCTAGCTCATCGGCAACGGGCCTGTCTCATGAACAGAACTCGCCCAGCCTCACGGAACTTAATCAGCTCACGACCGTGCGTAACTTGAAACTTCACTGGAATTGGCAGCGCTGGACCAAGGTCATCATTTCGGTGGCCGCCGTCTCGTTGCTCGGCACATGCACCCCGCTGCCCAGTCTGATCGATCAGATCAAGATCCTGGGCGAATTGCGGGTGGTCACGCGCAATGGGCCCCTGGCTTACTATCGCGGCCCGGACGATATGCCGGAGGGCCCGGAGTACGAATTAGCTCGACGCTTTGCCGATGAACTCGGAGTGAAGCTAATCATCACGCCGTTGCGCAGCTACGCGGAGATCTATGCGGCGCTGACCTCAGGGCACGCGCACTTGGCCGCGGCAGGTTTGAAGGTGCCCTTGCAGGATGTCCCCGGCGTCGAATTCGGCCCCGCATACCAGAAGGTTCGCGAACACTTGATTTATCGGCGCGGCGCGGTCCGGCCGAGGTCTCTTGCCGAAGTGGGCAACGCGGATCTAGAAATAGCCGCCGGCAGTTCACATGCCAAGACGTTGTACGCGGCGCGTAATTTGCTTCCCGATCTGGTATGGGTGGAAAACTCCAGCACCGATACCCAGGCGCTGCTCGATGGGGTCGCCGACGGGACCATCGACTACACGATTGCCGACTCTACGGAATTCGCATTGGCCCACGATGCCCACCCGGAACTGCGCATCGCCTTCGACTTCACCGGCAGCCAATCCCTCGCCTGGGCTGCCAGCGCGCGCGACCCCGGATTTCTGCACGACATGGGAAATTATTTTGCGCACCTTAACGTCGACGGCGAACTCGCCGCGATCGTCAAGCGCTACTACGGGCGGTCCGAAGATCTGGAATTCGTCGGGGCCCGCGGTTTCATGCGCCATTTGCAAAGCCGCCTGCCGTTGTACAAGAAATGGTTCGAAGAGGCCGCTGAGCAGAGCAGCCAGGATTGGCGCCTGCTGGCAGCCATCGGCTATCAGGAGTCGAAGTGGAATCCGAGCGCGGCCTCCGCGTCGGGCGCCAAGGGATTGATGCAGCTCACCAATAATTCGGCGACGGAGGCCAAGGTCACCAATCCAACGGATGCCAGGCAGAGTATCTTTGGTGGAGCCCGATATTTCCGGCAGGTGTACGAGAAAATTCCGACCCACGTGCCGGAGCCGGATCGAACCTGGTTTGCGCTCGCCGCATACAACATAGGCTACGGTCACTTGGAAGATGCCAGGGTATTGACGCAAAAGGCCGGCCGCGATCCGGATTCTTGGCAGGATGTGCGGGAATATTTACCCCTGCTGGAACAGGAACACTGGTACACGCAAACCGAAAACGGCTACGCGCGCGGCTGGGAGCCGGTGCGTTATGTAGATAACGTGCGCGGCTATCGGGATCTATTGGAATGGGTGTGGGGCGCCGGAGCCGCGTCCCTCAACTAGCGCCGCCTCGCGAAGAATTGCCGCAGCAACGCCGCACTTTCCTCGCTGCACACGCCCCCGAATACGTCGATGCGATGCGCGAGCTTCGGTTCACGCGACAAGTCGATGACGCTGCCGCAGGCACCGGCCTTTTGATCCCAGGCGCCGAATACCACTCGCGACACGCGTGCATTGAGCACGGCCCCCATGCACATCGCACACGGCTCCAAGGTGACGTAGAGCGTGCTGCGCCCAAGCCGATAATTGCGCAGCCGCTGCGCACCGTCACGTAGGGCCACGATTTCCGCATGCGCCGTCGGATCGTGGTCTGCGATTGGCCGATTCCACCCCTCACCGATCGCTGCGCCGTCCAATACCAGGAGCGCACCGACAGGGATCTCATTGTCGTCGGCTGCACGCTGCGCGAGTTCAAGGGCGCGGCGCATAAAATCAGTATCGTTGGGTATAGTCACTTTCCGCGCCCATAGCGAATCGCGAAAATGGCCGCATACAGAATCAACAGCGCCGCGGCGCTGTAGCTCAACGAGTTATGTATGCCGATGATGGAGCCCAAAAGACCGACGCTCAATCCGCTGAAGGTGCGGGAGCCCATGGCGAACATCGAGAATACCCCGATGACGCGCCCACGCATCTCGCCGGGCGCGTTCAACTGCACCAGCGCTTGTGCCATTGCGTTAAAGCTCAACTCGACGAACCCGGCGACGAACAAGAGCGCAATCGACACTGCATAGACGTTCGACCTGGCGAAGCCGATCAGCGCGCAGCACCAGACCATCGCCAATATAAACGCGGTGCGCACTCGCGGCGGCAGCAGCCCGCGGCTCCCCAATACCAACCCCGCAACCAAGCCGCCGACCGCGTCGGCCGCAAGCAGCGCGGCGTAGGAAAAATCCCCCCGGCCATGGCCAAGATCGAGAGCGAACCCCGGCATCTGGGCCTGATAGGCATTGCCGACGAAAAATGCCGATGCGGCGATCAAGACCGTGGTGGACAACAGTATCTGGCTCTTGGCAACCACCTTCATCGTCGCCCATATATCCGCGAACCCGTTGACCGCCTGTGGCTTTGCCTGATCGGCCGCGCCGTGCGAACTATAGGGCCCGTAAATCAACCACAGGAAAAGCGGCGCATAGATGAGGGCGTTGATGAGAATGCCTAGCGACGGTCCACAGACGAGCAACAACGCGGCACCGACCGCGGGACCGACAACAAAGCCTAGGTAGCGCCCGGTCGCAAAGATTCGCACCGCGCTCGGCAGTTCGTCGACGCGCACCATTTCGTGAATCATGACCTGCGATGCAGGCACCCAGAGCACGCCCGCCAATCCATGGATGACCAGCAGCACCATGGCCTTCCACATTGCCGTCGAATCCGTCATGAACATAATGCCCCAACCGACGGACACCAACATGAATAGCAGCATGCCGGCCAGAATGAGCCGTCGGGTGCCGAACCGATCTGCCAATCTGCCGGTGAACCCCGCCAGCAGGAGATACGGCACCCAATGCGAGACCACCGCAAAACCGGCCAGCCCCGGCGAATGAAACTTCTGGAAAATCACCCAATAGCTGATGACGTGTTCTATGTTGTCGGCCATCATCGCAGCGGTCGCTGCAAGGAAAAAAACACGAAAATCCGCGTTTTCGAGAGAAGTAAAGGCGCGTCGCTTCACAGGGAGCGAATGCGGAGGCTTGGTGTCTGCGTTCAATTGCGTTAAGTGCGTCAATGGCGATAATGTCCTGCCGATTGTAACGGAAGACAAGAAAACGAGGATTCAATGCGTGGATTCCTGCTGGTGCTGGCTTGTCTGGCGGCTCTGCCCGCCATCGCTGACGAGGGCATGTGGACGTTCGATAATTTTCCATCGAGCGCGGTCAAGCAGCGTTACGGCGCCGACATTACGCCTGCGTGGCTCGACCACGTGAGGCTGTCGACGATACGGCTCTCAAATTGCACGGCTTCGTTCGTGTCGCCCGAGGGACTGATTCTTACCAATCACCACTGCGTGGAAGCCTGTCTGGCGGAACTCTCGTCCAAGGAAACCAGCTTGGTGCAGCTCGGATTCGCGGCGCCGAACCGCCGGGCCGAATTGCGTTGCCCCGCACAGCTTGCGGATATATTGGTCGGCAGCGAGAACGTCACCGAGGCGGTTTCTGCCGCCATCGCGGGCCTCAGCGATACGGCCGCCAACAATGCCCGCAAGAAGGCGCTGACCACTCTCGAACAGGGCTGCGAGCAGGCGAGCGTTAAAGCCAAGTCAGGCAAGCTCAGATGCCAAATCGTCACGCTGTATCAGGGTGGCCAGTATTTTCTATATAAGTACAAGCGCTACGACGACGTTCGCCTGGTATTCGCCCCAGAGGCCGACATCTCCTCCTTCGGCGGCGATCCGGATAACTTTCAATTCCCACGCTGGTCGCTTGATTTCTCGATGCTGCGTGCCTACGAGAACGACAAGCCCGCCATCACGCCGAACTTTCTGCCGATCAATTTCGAAGGACCCGGCGTCAACCAACTGGTGTTTGTGCCCGGCCACCCTGGCTCGACGGCGCGCCTGCAAACGCGCGCCCAGCTCGAGTTCGACCGCGATTTGCCTTTGCCCATCACGTTGATGCGCGCATCGGAACTGCGCGGCCGCTTCATCCAATTCGGCACTAGCAACCCGGCCGACGAGCGCATCGTGCAGGCGCCCCTCAACAGCCTGCAGAACGCGATCAAGGTGCGCCGCAAGCAACTCGATGCGTTGAACGACCCAAGCCTGTTGACCGGTAAGACGGAGGCGGAAGAGAAGTTGCGGGCGAGCGCGCACCTGTCCGGCGCCGATCCATGGCATGAGATCGAATCCGCCACTGCTCGCGAGAGGTTACTGTATCTTGACTATTCGTTCCTCGAGAGCGCCGCGGGATTCAGCAGCGGCCTGTTTCGCGATGCGCGCCTGCTGGTGCGCGGCGCCGACGAGCGTACCAAACCCAATGTCGACCGACTGCGTGAATTTACCGACGCCTCGGTGCCGGCCATCCAGCGCGAACTCTATGCCCAGATTCCGGTTTATGCGGAGCTCGAGGTATTGACGTTGTCGCAGTCCCTCGAACGCATGCGCGAATGGCTTGGCCCAGATCATCCGATAGTACGTCGATTGCTGTCCAAGGAATCACCCTACGTGCTGGCAACCAGGCTCATTGCCGAGACTAAGCTCGACGATGCGGGCGTGCGCAAGCAGTTGTGGCTGGGCGGCAAACCGGCCGTGGACGCGTCCCTCGATCCGATGATTGAGCTTGCCCGGCAAGTCGACCCTGAAGCACGCGCCGTGCGCAACCGATATGACGATCAAGTGGAAGCTCCGATTACGGCAGCCGCGCAAAGAATAGCTGCCGCGCGCTTCAAAGTTTTCGGCACCAATGTCTATCCCGACGCCACGTTCACTCTGCGCCTGAACTACGGCACCGTGCTCGGCTGGGTCGAAAACGGCACGCCGGTCGAGCCGTTCACCTATCTCGGCCGCGCCTTCGAACGTGCTACCGGCGCCTCGCCGTTCAAGATGCCCGATCGTTGGATGAAGGTGAAGGATCAGCTGAATATGCGTACGCCATTTTGCATCTCGACCAACAACGACATCGTGGGTGGAAATTCCGGAAGTCCGTTGATCGATACCGCCGGTAGAATCGTCGGTCTGATGTTCGACGGCAACATTCACTCCATTGCCGGTCATTATTGGTTCGATGCATCGAACAATCGTGCCATCGCTGTGCATCCCGCGATAATTCGCGAGGCCCTCGACAAGGTCTATGGCGCAAGTTCTCTGTTAAGCGAGCTCACCGCGAAATGACGCCGCTCGACTCGAAGGTCGGTCAGCCGAGCGAACCCGGCGAATATGATGATGACATGCAGGCCCTGCTGCAGATCATTTGGGGGGACGGCTTCTTGTCGCCGGGGGGAGCCGCGGAAGTTGCACGCCTGCTCGAAGGCAGCGACATTGCCGGCTGCACGGTGCTGGACATAGGTTGCGGCTTGGGCGCCATCGATGAGTTGCTGGTCAAGGAGTACGCGGCTGCCTCGGTCGTGGCTGTCGATGTGGATCCATCGATGCTGGCCCGCATGCGCGATCGCATCGAACGAGCGCAACTCGCCGAATGCATACGAGGAGTGCAAGTCAGTGGCGGCCCCCTGCCCTTTGCAGACTCGAATTTCGAGGTAGTTTTCTCCAAGGATTCACTGGTGCAGATCCCCGACAAGCCGGCCATCTTTGCCGAGGTGCTGCGAGTCTTGAAGCCCGGCGGTCAATTCATCGCCAGTGATTGGTTGCGCGGCGGCGGCGCGGAGTATTCCGCGGAAATGTTGGAATTCTTCCGTCTCGAAGGCATCGCCTACAATATGGTAACTCTCGCCGAGAGCGCCGCAGCTCTGCGAACGGCCGGCTTCGAAGCTGTAGAAATCCGCGACCGGCATGATTGGTATTTGGATCTCGCGCAGCGAGAACTGCAAGCCATGAAAGGACGCCTCAATCCAGTGATCGTCCAACGCATCGGTGCGGCGCGCGCGCGGCATTTCATCGACAACTGGCGCCAACTGGTGGTCGTCCTGCAGCGCGGCGAGCTTCGTCCCGGACACCTGAAGGCGGTCAAACCCAAGGCCTGATCGTGGCCGAGGAAAGGCGATGGTCGTTGGGCACTATCTCGTCGGACAAACCTGGGCAGTTGGATTTTGCAGCCGACGAACCCGGATCGCTCAGGTGCGGTGTGATTTCTCGATCAACGTCATCACTTGTCCCCACGGCATCGCGCCCTGATGCATGGCGAACACGGTGTCCACGATGAGATTTTCACGTTTCACGGCCTGCGCGACTTCGTACATCAATTCGGGGTCGTAAAGCGAACCGTCGTCATTCAAGGCCAACGTATCGCTCGCATACAGCAGGTGGTGCTCAGGGAAATAAACCATGTATTGCCGTTCAGTGGCCGCCCCGCGCAGCGGATAAAGCTCCATTCTATTCTTGCCGCTTCCGATCTCTTGCTTCGTTGCAACGATGTTCCAATGCGGCGCCTTGCTTGCCTTCGACTTCTGCAATGCATCCGGCTCCAAGGTATGCGGTGCACTCACCAGCTTGTCGAGCAGAGGCCGATTCAGATCGAGGATGTATATCGGAAGTCCAAGCGCCACTGCCTGCCGCACGCCGCCGGTGTGCGGCCAGGAGTCGGAAGTCGACAGGACGGCATTGATGCGCATTCCCGGGTGGCGCTTGCGCGCCTCCCTGATGACACCCTGGGTGTACAGCCCGGAAATTGGCGCTTCGAGAATGAACACTCCGTCGCTTTGCTTCACGATGGTGGAATTCCACGAGCCCGCGAATAGATCGATTCCCGGAGCTAGGGTCGTAGCTTGCTTAATGTCGAATGGTCGGTTCCAGCCGGGAGACGCCGCGCTTTGTTTGACGGCACCCGCGTTCATCTCGAAGCTTTTCTCATCCAACGGAACATTGATTTCCACATTGAGCGACTGGGTTGAACGCCACTCGATGCCGTTGCGCTCCTCGATCCTGTTCGTGGGGAAAGTAATTCCTTCAATCAATCGCCAATTCTCAAAATAAATCCGCTGCTTCACGTCGCCCCAAAAGTACCAGAAGTCGTGGAACACCTGCGTAGTCTCGACGGCGTCGGGCAGGTGATTGAATGGATTGAGAAGTATTCTGACCGGAATTTGCCGCCAGCTAAACGACACGACCGCGTGAGAGGTCGAGCGAAGAGTCTGCGGCGCTTCGAAGTGCAAATCCGACGCGCCGGCGGCCGTCAACAGTAGCCGCGCCGGACCCAAGGCAAGCTCCTCTCGGGCGTCGTCCAGAGCGCTCAAGGAACAGGGGGAATCACCGAATTTAGTGTGATATACACCACCATCGAGGCCAACAGCCAATAGGGTGTCGGAGTCGGACTGATTCGGGTCGGACTCCGGCCAGGTCAATGTCGTTGCAGCGAGCAACCGCTGATTCACCAAATCCACGGTGACGTGGCCGCGCTCATAGGAGGTGATGTAGGGCGCCTGTCGATAGGACTGCTCCACCAGCAACGTATGTCCCACAGTCTGCAGCCGAATACTGGTCAGCTGCTGCAGGCGTTCGCGCCCTCCCATGGCTTCCAGTGCGGCAGTAACACACTGCTGCGGACTTTGCAGAGCGCACCCCGGGGTCGCCGCGAGCTTCTCTCTGGCTTGGATGGTCATTGCCGCGCACAGTCCCGACACTGCTAAGAGACAGGTGCCGGCGCGTCGGTAAATGTGCATCGGTGGCTCCCAGCCTTGATCCAGCAGCATTCAGCTTAAGCTTTGACGATGCTCAATTCCACCTCGTCGGCCAGGAACCCACAAGAATGCGTGGCGACGCTCCGGCTGCGTCGCGTCGCGGCGACAATTGCAAAGTGCGGGTCCGGGGCGGTTTCACTTGACCAGGAAATCGGTCACCAGCTTGATGGTGACCTGCGGATTTTCTTCCATGATCCAATGGCCGGAATTCGGAACGATGCCGACGGTGACGTCACTGGCGGCGAAGCGCAATTCGTCGGCCATCCCTGTACCGAAGGATTTTTCGGCACCGATGGCCAACACCGGCATGGTTATTTTTCCGCCCTTGGCGAGCAGGGCCTTGTTGTCCAGCGCATCCTGAGTGAACGCGCCGAACTGTTCGAACGCATCGTGCATGGCGTGCGGCCGCGCGTACAGCGCGGCGTAATGTTGTCGGACTGCCTCATCGATACCCTTGGGGTCCGACGACAGTTCGTTGTAAAAGCGGTCGAGATATATGCGCTCGCGCCCTTG
>JBDUEQ010000016.1:0-6166 GCA_040002315.1 Gammaproteobacteria bacterium | reverse complement strand
CCCTTCGGGGGTCCCTTCGGGGGTCCCTTCGGGGATCCCTTCGATATAGCGTTCTTGGACCCCCCACATGGGCGCGAGGCCCTGGCGGAATATGTTCCAATGCTCGATACGGGCAACTGGCTTAAAGTAGGAGGCCTCGTGTATCTGGAGAACGAGAAGACTGGCGGCGCCCCGGTGCTGCCTGCCCACTGGGAGATGCTCAAATCGAAAGCGGCGGGCGAGGTGGGGTATCATTTGGCGCGCGTCAATCCGCGGGTCTAACGACACTAAGGCATGCACAAAAGAACAGCCGTCTATCCTGGCACCTTTGATCCCATCACCAACGGTCATCATGACCTGGTGCGGCGGGCGGCCAGTATTTTCGATCGACTGGTGGTGGCCATTGCCGCGAATCCCAACAAGGCGCCGATGTTCACCCTTGAGCAGCGGGTCGACATGGCTCGGCGTGTGCTTGCCGACGTGCACAATGTCGAGGTCAAGGGCTACGTCGGCTTGACCGTGGACTTTGCGCGACAAAACGGCCTGGCGGTCATCGTGCGCGGGCTGCGCGCCGTGTCGGACTTCGAATTCGAATTCCAGTTGGCCAACATGAGCCGGCATCTGACGCCGGAAATCGAGTCCGTGTTCATGACCCCACAAGAACAGTACACCTTCATTTCTTCAACCCTGGTGCGCGAAATCGCGGTGCTGGGCGGCAATGTGTCGGAGTTCGTGCATCCGATCGTCGAAATCGAACTGAAACGGCACCGCCAGCTTTGATCGGGCCATTCGCACCGCGCGGCTCGCGGCGATTTCCAAGAACAATGTGGTTGATGGCAGCGATCGCCAGCGCGGCGATGGCGTTCGCCGATGACGCGCCCGCGCCGGCCGCGAAACCGACAGCGCATGCGGTTGCGCACAAGGGGGCCATCGCCAGCGCCTATCCGCTGGCGAGCCAGGCCGGCCAGGAAATTCTGGCGGCAGGCGGTAATGCCTTTGATGCAGCGGTCGCGGTATCGGCAGCCCTCGCCGTGGTCGAGCCCAGTAGTTCGGGTCTGGGCGGCGGCGGCTTCTATTTATTGCATCGGCAATCCGACGGCTACGAGACCATGCTCGATGCGCGCGAAAAGGCACCGGGCGCCGCATCGCGCGACATGTACTTGGACAAGGCCGGCAATGCCATCGAGAACGCGTCGATTTCCGGAGCGCTGGCCGCCGGAATTCCCGGCGAGCCTGCGGCCTTCGAGTACCTCGCGCGTAGGTACGGCAAGCTGTCGTTGAAGCAATCGCTGCAGCCGGCGATTCGCCTGGCACGCGACGGCTTTCCGCTGTACGCACGTTTACAGGGCGGTATTCGCCGCAAGCAATCGATCTTAAAGCGGTCGCCGGATGCGGCGAAGGCGTTCTTGACTGCCGACGGCGGCGTTCCGGAAATCGGTGCCATCATCAGGCAACCGGATCTGGCGAATACCCTGGAGGCCATCGCCGAGCAAGGGGCAAAAGGATTCTATTCAGGCCGGGTGGCTGCGGATCTGGTGGCCGGCGTGCGCGCCGACGGTGGGATATGGACGTTGCAGGATCTTGCGGCGTACCGGGTGGTCGAGCGCAAGCCGCTGATCGGTAACTATCATGGCGCGCGGATTGTGTCGGCATCGCCGCCCTCATCGGGCGGCATCGCGGTCATTGATGCTCTGAATATCTTGTCCGGTTTTGACTTGCACCAAGTGGACTCCGCGACGCGCAAGCACTTGGTGATCGAGGCTATGCGGCGCGCCTACCGCGACCGGGCCATTTACTTGGGTGACCCCGACTTCGTGAAAATGCCGCTGGCGCAGCTCGCGAGCCCGGATTACGCCGCAGGACAGCGCAGCAGCATTCGCACCGACAAAGCCATGCCCTCCAACATGCTGCCAGGGATCGAGTCAGAGCCCGTCGGCATGCAGACCACGCATTTTTCAATATTGGATGCCGCCGGCAACCGGGTCGCGGCCACAATCTCGGTCAACTTGTTCTTCGGCACGGGCTATATGCCGCCGAAGACCGGTGTGCTGCTCAACAACACCATGGATGATTTCTCCACAAAGCCCGGCCGGCCCAATGAGTTCGGGTTGGTGGGGGCCACCGCCAATTCCATTGCGCCGAACAAGCGCAGCCTATCGAGCATGTCGCCGACTTTCGTCGAGACGCCGAAGGGCCTGATGATCGTGGGCTCGCCCGGCGGCAGCTTCATCATCAGCATGGTGCTGTTAGGCTCGCTCAACTATCTGGATGGAATGAATGCGGCGGACATCGTGAAGTATCCGCACTATCACCATCAGTACCTGCCCGATGAAGTGGACTATGAACCGGGCGCGTTTTCCGACAGCGAAATCCAAGAGCTACAGTCCAAGGGGCACACGCTCAAGATGCCTGGCTGGCAATGGGGCAATATGCAGGTCATCACTTGGGATTTCGCCAGCGGCAAGGTGCAGGCGGCTTCAGATCCGCGCGGCGAGGGTGCGGGCCTGGTGTACTAGGCGGAGGGGTTCGACGTCCTCGGACGCGAACGCTTTTCATCGCTGACAGTTCGAACACCAATACGTGGAACGTTGACCCTGAACGAATTGCTTGACGACGGACTTGCACACACGGCAAGCAGCTCCCTTGCGCTCGTACACGAATAATTTCTGACTGAAATATCCGGGGGCGCCGTCGGCGTTGACGTAGTCGCGTAGTGTGGTGCCGCCGATTTTGATCGCTTCGCCGAGCACGTCCTTGATGGCTTTGGCGAGCGCCGCGGCCTCTTTGCGGGTAAGGCGGCGCGCGGCGCGGCGCGGCGAAATGCGTGCGCGAAACAATCCCTCGCTCGCGTAAATGTTGCCGACACCCACCACCACCTGAGAATTCATGATGAATTGCTTGATGGCGACGCTGCGCTTGCGGGTGGCTCGATACAGGTACTCACCATCGAATTCGGGACTCAACGGTTCGGGCGCCAGCTTGGCGAGCAGCGGGTGCAGTGCAGGGTCGGTATCGGTCCAATGCAGGCTGCCGAAGCGCCGTGGATCATGAAAGCGCAGCACCCAACCGCTGTCCACGCTGATGTCCCAGTGATCGTGAGTTTTGGGCGGCGTGCCGGGCTTGACCAAGCGCAGGCTGCCCGACATGCCGAGATGCAGGATCAATGTGCCGTTGTCGAAGCGGATCAGTATGTACTTGGCGCGCCGCTCGATGCCGCGCACAGTTTGGCCGCGAACGGCGGCTTCGAAGCGCACGGTGATGGGCCAGCGCAGGCGCCGCTCGCGCACGATGACGTCGAGCACGCGTCTGCGCAGCAAGGCAGGTGCGATGCCGCGTTTGGTCGTTTCTACTTCAGGGAGCTCGGGCGTGTGACAGCTCGGGCGCTAAAGATTACTTGATCTTCGATTCTTTGTAAGGAACGTGCTTGCGCACTACCGGATCAAATTTCTTGGTTTCGAGTTTGTCCGGGTGCAGACGCTTGTTCTTCGTGGTCGTGTAGTAGTGACCGGTGCCGGCCGAAGAAACCAATTTGATTTTGTCGCGCATGAGTGGCTCCTTAAACCTTGACGCCTTTGGCGCGCAGATCCGCAACCACCACGTCCACGCCGCGCTTCTCGATGGTGCGCAAACCACGGGTAGACACGCGCAAGCTCAGGAAGCGCTTTTCGACTTCCGACCAGAAGCGGTGAGTATGCAGATTCGGCAAAAAGCGGCGCCGCTTGCGATTGTTCGCATGGGAAACCGTATTACCTGTTTTCGGACCCTTGCCCGTGACTTGGCAGACTCGCGACATGACGTAAACCCTTGAACTTGAAGAAGCGTGGAGAAGCCGGGCTTTATACCAGGGTCGCTAAGGCAGGGCAATAAGACCCCGCGTCATGTGTAATATAGATATATGATTCAATGAGTTGCAGAGGCGGTGGCCTTTACTTCACCCATTAATGCCCCGCGCCGGCCGGGAGCGTCCAGCAGCGCGGCCTGATATTCCCGCAGCGCCTGGGCGGGATGGCTCTGGATCAGCAGCATGTCCCCCAGCTGCTCACGCGCCGGAACGACTGGACCTGGGGTCACCGGCAATTTCTCGAGCGATTCTTCTTGGGCCGCTGCTTGTCGAAGCAATTGCACTGCTTCCTGTGGATGTGCGGTCGCCGCCTTCTGCCAGGCTTTGGCTTCCTTGCCGAGCACATCGACCTGCGTTGCCCAGTAATCGTCGCCGCCGACCTTGAGTTGTTGCCGGCAGGTCTCGATCCGCTCGATGTCGGCTTCCGTGGCCTGCGGGTGTCCCGTGCGTGCGTTGGCAACCGCTCGAGCCCAATAGACAAGGGCCGCCACGTGCGGGGCGGAATCCGGCAGCGGCTGCAAGGCCGCCGCGTCGCTCCAGCGCCGGCGCTCCATTGCGAGCCGAACCGGCATGGCCGTCGCGGCATAGCCGACTTTGAAATCGCCCCCGAGCAACGCGCCCATGAAATGCAGGTCCGCCACCACCTTTTCTGCATCGGATTCGTTTCCGCGCTGAAGATAGGCATAGGCTAGATAGTCCATGGCATGCAGTTCTTCGCCTTGGTCGCCTTGGGTGTGTGCCGCGGCCCGCGCTGCAAGGTTTGAAGCAATTGAATCATCCCAGAGACCCAGTCGCGTAAAGATATGCGATGGCATATGCAGCGCATGCGGCGCAGAAGGCGCGATTTTCGAATAGGCGCGCGCCGCGACCAAACCACGAGGCGCCAGCTCAGCGCTGTCGTACGCATGAATTAAGTAGTGCGCGGCTCCCGGGTGATCGGGTTGATCGCGATAAATGGTTTCCAGAATGGCGGCCGCGCGCTTCTGATTGGCATGGGTGTGATCCTCTAGCGGCGCAGTCGCGATCAGCGCCAAAGCATAGAACACCTGCGCCTCGGTATCCTTCGGGTTGTTTCGGGCAACCCTCGCCATGGCGTCTGCATAGGCCGTGGCTCGGATCGGGGGCGGCACGTGCTGCGCATCCTTGTAGTAGAGAGCCGCAGCCGCGATGTATTGCTTTTCCCGCGGCGAGGCTCCGCCCATATGAGCCGCCTGTTCAATTTCCCTTTGGCCGCTGCGAAATTCGTCGGGAGTCGGCGCACTCCAGAGCTGATGGTAGTAGGACATGGCAATGCCCCAATGAGCCATGGCGCAGTTAGGATCGGCCGCGGCGACCTTGCGGAATGACTGTTCCGAGGCGGTGTAGGCAAACGAGTGCAGCAGTGCGACCGAGCGTTGAAAATCATCACGGACCTCGGGCGCGCACGATGTCGCGAAGGTGACCGTACCCAACTTCGCCGGTGCGGGGTGCGAATGCACTTCCTGCGAGGCCGCCGGCGCCAGGTAAGCGGCTGCACAGACCGCGAGAATGATAGTGACCCGTATCAAGCGACGCTTTCCCCAAAGCCGATGCCGTTGGTCTCGTCCCTGAGAAGAACGATGCATGGCTTTTCGGACATGTCGGGGTTCTCCTTGTTGTGCAGAGATGGTAGATATATCGAGGATGCCGGATTTCGGCACATTGCTCAAGCACGAGCGCATAGCTCCAGCAGGGGTGCATAGCCCGCCGCTTGCCGTGACTGGCTTAGATCGCGCGCGTGATGCGCCAAAAAATGTCATCTCTTTACAATCAGAACAGGATAACGCCATGCGTAAACTTCATTGTCGACTCGCCTTCGCGATGCTGCTCGGTGTCTTCGGTGGGTGCGCGGCGCTTGCTGACGCCGAGTCGATACCGTCCCTCACCTACATTCATGTTTACACCGATGGTGCCGGCGTATCGCATTTCCGCGAAGAGCATTTCGACTTTGCCCGAGGCCGCGACGGCAATAGCGCGATTCATGTTCTGGAGGCAAAGGGTGGGGCGACACTGCTGCGGCTGAAGGCGGGGGCCGTCGAGGATTGGCACAATGCCCCGAAAGCCTGGTTTCTGATCGTGCTGCAGGGTAGATCTGAAGTCACCGCTTCGGACGGCCAAGTACGCCAGTTTGGGCCGGGGTCCGTGGTGCTGCTGGACGACACCACAGGCAAGGGTCATCAAACGCGGGTCGTCGGAAACCTCGACCACATTGCAGCCGTGATACCCATTGCTGATGCGCCGGTGACCGGCGCGAAGTAGGCGCGGTCCAGCCGTGATCAAATGAAGCAGCAGCGGCTCCACCTGTCATAGAAGTCCACGTTCCGCGAG
>JBDUEQ010000015.1:0-99989 GCA_040002315.1 Gammaproteobacteria bacterium | reverse complement strand
CACGCCGCCGGGATATCGCACCAGCGGGGGAGTTGGCTGGCTTGCCGGCGCGAGAGTCTCCTAAACCTGCGATTCCGATCCCAGTCGGATCAGCGAACCTCCGAGCCATCCTGCCAAAACTTGCGCATGAAGGAACGGACGCTTTATATCCTACAGTGAAATTTTTCTCGCTTGACAGATGTCAGCGAAGTTCCCACCTCGATGCGCACGCCAGGGATAGTGGCGCATTTGCGCGCGCCGCAGAAATCACCAATGGTGAGCGGTTGTTAAGGAACTTACGCTGCGGCCGACGACACCTCCCGCGGCTGGCGCAGGCGGTTGACGAGGAGATAGGCGGCGACGGCCACCACCAGGGTGACGCAGCTCACGTAGAAGTCTCTTTGCATTGCCGGCGTGAAAGCCATCGCGATCAGCACAGCGCCCATGGCGGCAATCGCCGCATAGCTTAAGTACGGGAACAGCCACATGTTGACCGCGGGTGCGGGCAGCCCAGCGCGTTCGCGGCGCGTGCGCAGCCTGATTTGCGCGACGCAGATGCTCATGTATACGAAGACGATGAGTGCGCCGGAGGAACTGACCAGAAAATCGAACACGACCTGCGGCGCCTTCGTGGCGGCGACGATGCCCAAAAAGCCCGCCACCGCGCCCATCATTACCGAACCCACCGGGACGCGCCGGGCATTCAATTTCACCAGCGCCTGCGGTGCATCGCCGCGATCGGCCAGGAGGAACATCACCCGCGAACTGACATAGAACGCCGAATTCAAGCAGGAGAGCACGGCCGTGAGAATGATTACGGTCATGATGGCCGGTGCGTACGGCACATGCATGGTATTGAGCGCCAGGGTAAACGGCGATTCGCCGGAGCGGACCGTATTCCAGGGCGTGACCGCCACGATGAAGAACAACGAAATCACATAGAAAACGAGAATGCGCAGAATCACCTGGGTGCTCATCCGCGCGACGGCGCGGCCGGGTTCCGCCGATTCCGCCGCGGCAATGGTGGTGATCTCCGCGCCAGTCATGGCGAAAAACACGCTGGGAACAGCGGCCAACACGGCCTTCCAACCCATGGGCGTAAAGCCGCCATGGTCGACGAGATTGCCGAAGGTGGGACCGTTCGGCGAGGTCAAACCAAAGGCAAACGAGGCCGCGATGACGATGAACACGATGATGGCCGCGACCTTGATGGAGGCAAACCAAAATTCGAATTCGGCATAGGAGCGTGCCGACATGAGATTGACGGCGGTCATGACGGACATGAGCCCGATGCCGATCTGCAGCGGCGAGAAGTTAGGCAGCCAGTGGTGCAGGATCTTGGCGCCCGCGATGGCTTCTACCGGGACGACCAGGACCCAGAAGTACCAATATAGCCAGCCGATCACGAAACCCGCGCCATCACCCAGGCCAGCGCGCGCGAATTCGGTGAACGAGCGGACATTGGGCAGGGCGGTGGCCATCTCCCCCAGCATGCGCATGACCAGAAGTATCAGCAGACCGCAGATCGCGTAGCTGATGAAGCTGGCGGGCCCGGCGGCGATGATGGAGGTGCTGCTGCTGACGAACAAGCCGGCGCCGATGATGCCGCCGATGGAAATCATGGTCAGGTGGCGGCCCTTCAGCGAGCGGGAAAGCTCGTTCTTGGGGGCGCCCTGTATAGGGGCTGCCTGCACAGGCGCCCCGGGCGTAGTGGCGGGCGAGGACTGAAAGGGCAAATTCGGTTGAGTCATTATTCGTCCCTTGCTGAAACTGGCGACAGTTTAGCGCGCTTCCAAAAGCGATTACGGAGCGTCTTGGGTCCGATCTTGATCGGCTCGAACAACGCATCGTGCTTTGGATCGCGAGCCCGGTCAGCGGCGCTCATTTTACGCGTCGATGGGCGTAATGGGGCCACCCCCAGTCCCTGCCCCTAGCCGATGGGCGTCGCCCGCCGGCGCATGGCCGTGCTCATAGGGTTTCGCGGTCACCATGTAGAACGCACCCAGCACGATGACGCCGAGCGTGGTCACCAGCATGGAATAATTGCTATACCAGGGATCGTTGGGACTACGAGGCCAGAGGATGTTCACGATGGCGGCCAGGCCGTAGGCCAGCGCAATCAGGTTCACGCACCAGCCCCAGGCGCCGAGCGTGAAAGGGCCCGACGGCCGCCAGCCTTTCGCTCGGGCGATCACCGCAGCCAGCACGATCATTTGGAACGAGATATAGATCCCGACCGCGGCGAAGCTGATGATGATGGTGATGGCGTCCTGCAGCCACAGGGCCGAGAGCGCGATCACCGCCGGTATCGCCCCCATGATGATGAGTGCCGTGGCTGGTACGTGATGTCGGGGGGACATGCGGCTCAGGTATTTGCTGCCAAATATCATCCGGTCCCGCGCGTACGCGAAAATGAGCCGGCTGGCGGCCGCCTGCAAGCTCAGCAGGCAGGAAATAAAGGACACCAGAACCACGACGATGACGGCCCTGAAACCCGCTTCACCCATCCCTGCGCGCAACAGAGTCACAATGGGATCCTTGTCTGCGCCGGACATCACGGCGCCGATGTCGGGAATCGACAGTACGAAGGCCAGGCAAACCCAGGTGGCCGCCGCCCCGCCGATGTAAATCGTCATGCGCATGGCTTTGGGGATCATGCGGCTGGCGTTGGGCGTCTCCTCGGCGACATCGCCGCAGGCTTCGAAGCCGTAGTAGCAAAACATGGCGGCCAGCGAAGAGGCGAGGAACGCCGGCCAGTAGCTGCCGTTGGTGTGCACGAAGCTGGTGTCCAGCAAGATTTTGAGCGGATGATGACGCGCGAACAGCAGGAGGTATCCGCCGACCAGGATTGCGCCGACCAGCTCGCAGATGAATCCGAACATCGCCGCCCGCGCCAGCAAGCGCGTACCGCTCAAATTCAACAGGGTGGTGATGGTGATGAGCACCAGTGCGATGACAGTGGTCGCGACGGGGGTGCTGTCGACGTTAAACAGTTGCGCGAGGAACGGCGCCACGCCGGTCGCCACGCCCGCCATGGTGCAGCACAGGGCCCAGGCGTAAACCCACCCGGCCATCCACGCCCAGCGCTTGCCCATGAGGCGGCGCGCCCAGGGATAAAGACCACCGGAAATCGGAAATTGCGAAACGATCTCGCCGAAGACCAGGCTCACCATGAATTGACCCAGGCCCACCAAGATATAGGTCCACCACATCGGCGGTCCGCCGGCGATGAAGGCGCTTGCAAATATGGTGTACACCCCGACCACGGGCGACAGATAAGTAAATCCCAGGGAGAAGTTTTCCCACTTGGAGATGGTGCGATCAAAGTGGGACACATACCCCAAGGCTCTCAATTGTTCGGCGTCGTGATCGACCCCTAACGCGGATTTTTCAGTCACCTATTCGCTTCCTTCGGGTCTGCAGAGGCAATGCGGCCTGTGACCCATTAAAACGCGCTGCAGGCCAAGGCTGGGCGGGCAAAGCGGGCTGCTTTCCAGCGGATCGGCGCTGATTATTTTTCCCCGAACCGGTAGGTCGCGGAGAGCCCCCAGGTGCGCGGCGGTGCGTAGACCCCCAAAGCAACTCCGGAGAACTGCGAGGCGTCGAACGCATACATGCGATATGCCCGCTGGAACATATTGTGCACGAAGCTGTTGAATTCCCAGTGTCCGCCGGCCGGCTTGTAACCGATGCGCGCACCCGCCACCGCATAGGCCCCTTCGCGCTCGACGGGCGCGCACAGAATGGTGAAGCAAGTGTGCCCCTGGTAAGTCATGTCGGTCCCGACCGAACCCGTTCCGCTGCCCAGCGGGAACTCATAATTAGCCGATGCATTCGCCGAGAAATGCGGTGCCTGCGGCAGATCGTGGTTGGCCACCGTTACCAAATCCGGCAATAGAATGTTATAGACGCGTGACTGCTCGAACGACGGGCTCAGCTGCAAAGTCAGCCCGTCGATGGGGTGGGAATTCAGCTCGATTTCCAGCCCGTTGGCTACGGCGTGCAGATTGACCAAGGTTTGAGCCGTACCGATCTGCGCGAATGCCTGGTAGTTGTTGTAGCTGTAGTGATAGAAGCTGGCGTTGATCGCCGTCGTGTTGCTCAAGGTTACCTTGGCGCCGACTTCGTAGTCAGTCAGGAGTTCGGGTTTGTACGGAATGCCGTTCAGGAATGCCGCTTGTCCCGGGGCGAATGGAGTGCCGGTCGAGAAGGTGAAGCCGCCGCTCTTGCCGCCGCGGTTGTAGCTCATATAGTACAGAACATTCTCGCTGGGCTTGTAGTCGAGTTCCAGCCGCGCGGTCACGCCGCTATAGTTTTTGTCGGCATCGGCGGGCGTGAGGTCGCTGCCGCCGGGAAATACTTGGTGGGTATTGAAGATGATGGTCACGTCCGGCTGCGTGTTGAGCGCGGGATCCGCCGGCGTGAAGCCATAATAGGACCCTATGCGTTCATCGTGCCAATAGCGTAAACCGGCGATCAATTTGAAGTCGTCGGCGAACTTCCATTCGTCCTGGGCGAATCCGGCATAGGATTTCGTGTCCTCGGAATACCGCACCGCGGGTACGTAGCCGATGAAGGAAATCGGAAACGCCCCGTTGTAGTGACCCACGATGTGCATGCCGAACAGACCGACGGTGAGATCGTTGTTGCCATAAGTGTGCGACGCGCGCAGCTCCTGAGATACCTGGGACACCCGGTTGTTTATGTAGAAGTTCGAGTCCTGTTGAGGGGATGAGTCGTCATCCTCGAGATAGTTTTTCGTCCAAAACTGATAGTCGGTAACGGCGACCAAGTCATAGCCGCCGATTTTGCTATCGACCCGCAGGCTGGAACCCCAAATTCGGCGGTCGGTCCCTAGAGCGCCGAAAATCGGCGATCCGGAAGCGGCCGTCGACCAGGGGTTGCCGCCACGGCTCGGGGTGATTGCGTCATTGCGATAATTGTTCGCGTCCGAGCCGGGGACCGTGTTTCCCCAGAAGGGACAGAGTTGGTTAGGCGCTACGATTGCACCCTGTAAGTTCGCGTTCGGGCACGCCGGCTGGAAACCATAGCCACCCCCTGCGCGCTCGCGGGGGGCCCGCAAGTAACGCAGGGTGAGCCCGACGTTCGTGCCGTCAACGGGCTGCCAGGCGAGCATGCCGCGCAGTGCATAGTGACGGGAGGCGCCGAAGTTGGCCTCTCCGGGACTGACATCCGTGATATAGCCGGTGTCGTCGTCCTTGATCCCCGCAAGCCGGCCTTGCAGATTCTCGAGCAAGGGACCGGAGACGGCGGCTTCGTAGATACGCGCGCTGTAGCTGCCGATGGTTTCGGTGGCGTATCCCTCGAATTCCTTGGTGGGCTTGTTGGAAATGAATTGCAGCGCGCCGCCGGTGGCATTGCGGCCGAACAAGGTTCCCTGCGGACCGCGCAACACTTCGACTCGTGCCAGGTCGAAGGTGGGGAAACTGGCCGTATTGATGGAGCTGGAGTAGCTATCGTCCTGGTAGACGGCCACCGGCGGCTCCTGTTGGTCGCCGTAGTCGTTCTGCGAGACGCCGCGAACGTTCCATACCACCGCGGAAGAGGAAAATGCGTTGAGTTTCAGGCTTGGAACGGCGCGTACCAGGTCGGTCGCCTCGTTGACTGCCATTTGCTGCAACTGGTTGGTACTCAGGGCGGTAATTGAGATGCCGACGTCCTGCAGCCGCTGCTCCTTGCGTTGCGCAGTGACGATGATGTCGTTCAACGTATCTTGCGCGGCGGTAGAATCAGCCTGCCCGGCAGCCGTCGCTGCCGAAGCGGCCGCGGCGATCGCGCAGAATAGGGAGAGCGCGCTGCATGCGGTGCCTAGCTGTCTGTACATGTGTGGAATTCTCCGTGATTAACGGTCAAATCTTTCTGAAATGAGCACACATCCTAATGGCGGCCACTGCGCCGGAAGATATCGGCCGACTGTTCATCCCGTTGCTCTAATTGGCGATCCGCAAGCGATCTTATTGCGCAATTCGTATCATACGTTTTACTGTGGCGCAAGTTTTTTGCACGGCAGGAATGAATGGGATTTGCGTTCGCAACAGGATAACGATGACGTCCCAAATATCTCTTTGCCGGAGTTCATGCAGCGATTTACCGCAGCGCGGGCCGATGCGCCGGCGTGAGTGTGCACATGCGGTGTGCGCGCTACCTTGCTCGCTCTGGAATTGAGCGGTGCAAGCTTCGCAACGCCTGATTTTGGCGGCGGTTTTTTCCAGTTGCTTGGGGGTGGGGCTGATCTTCGGCTTTCAGCCGCCGCTGATCGCGCTTTCGCTAAGCCGGTTGGGCTATTCGAGCTTCGCCATCGGCGCAGTCATCGCCGCCAGTTTGATCGCGGTCATTCTGTGCGGACCGTTTTATCCCCGAATCATCGCGCGCCTGGGATTGAAGCGCTGCATTGTGGTCGGCATCATGATTGCCGCCGCTTTGCTGCTGCTGATGCCGCTGTGGCCCAGCGTTCCCGTGTGGCTTGCGGTGAGATTTCTTGCCGGCTGCGCACTCGGAATGGTGTGGATCGCGAGCGAAGTTTGGATGAACAGCGTCAGCGGCACCGAATCGCGCGGCACGGTCATGGGGATCTATGGAACGGTATTCTCGATCGGCATCGTCGCAGGTCCCGTTCTCTTGGAGATCACGGGAACTCAGGGGGCGGCGCCGTTCGCGATCGGGGCGGCTTGCCTGATCCTGACACTGTTGCCGCTCGCGGTATTGCCGCAGGTGACGAGCACGGCGCAAGAATTCAAACCGCTGGGAGCTCTCTCGGGTGCGCTCCAAGCGGCACCTGTCGTGATGCTGGCGGCGCTGGTCGCCGGCCTGGTGGAATCCGCGGATCTGACTTTGTTGCCGCTGTACGGCTTGCAGGCCGGTCTGGATGAGCGGACGGCGCTGTTGTTGGTGGCCGTGTTCATGGCAGGTAATGTGGTATGGCAGGTGCCGATCGGCTTGCTCGCCGATCGCTATGGGCGGCGAACCTTACTGGCCATTTGCGCGCTGACGAGTTGCATTGGACCCCTGCTGCTGCACCGCTGCCTGGAAACGCCGTGGCTGCTGTGGCCGCTATTGTTTCTTTGGGGCGGCACTCTGTATGCGTTCTACAGCCAAGGCGTGGCATTGCTCGGTGAAGCATTTGCGGTGGAAGACCTGCCCAGCGCCAATACCCTATTCGTGATGGTGTACTGCTTCGGCGGCGTGATTGGCCCGAGCGCGGGCGGCATTGTCATGGACCGGTGGCCCATGAACGGACTGCCCGTGCTGCTGAGCGCTGCCGCGTTTCTGATGCTGGCAGGATTGGTGCACGGCGCTGCGAGACGGCGGCGTCCGCTCGCCTGAGCGCACAGGTTTACCCGTCAATTCGCCGCAATCGGGGCCGCCGCCAGAAAGGTCTTCATATGCTCGAATTCCGGTCGGGCCGACCCTGAGCCGTTGTCCGTCGCCTTCAGCAGGCCGGTGTAGTAGTCCTTTGCCAGCGCCTTGTTACCCGACGCTTCGGCGGCCATGCCGGCATGAAAGAGTCCATTGAAGCGATTCGGGCTGAGTTTGAGCGACCGCTCGTATTCATCAAGCGCCTGCTGCGGCTGACCTAACTCCAGCAAAATATCGGCCAGCATTTCGCGTGCCGGAATATCGACCTCGCCTTGACCAACCTTGTCCTGTAGGTCGGCACTTTCCCGCATGTGGGACAGCGCCTGCGCCGAGTCGCCTTGGGCGAAGGCAACCCAGGCCAGCATCTCGCCACGCTCGATCCGGGTGGCGGTGGAGTCGGCGACATAGGCATGTTTTCCCAGGCGTACCTGCTGCATCAGCGAGTCGTATTCGCCGAGCGAGGCCGCCGCCTGCTGCGGCTGGCGCAGATGCCCCGCGGCGAGGGTGCGAGCCCAATAGGTCATGGCCTGGGTTTGCGGACGGGCGCCCGGCGCCGTCTTGAGCACGGCCGCGGCCTGCCAATCGCGCATCTCGAGGGCAAAGAACATGGGCAGTTTGGTCCGGTAGTACGGAAACATTCCTACCATGTAGCGATCGCCCATCTCGGGCATGGACTCGAAGTGAGCAAGCGCGTCAGCCGAATGGCTGATGACGGCTTTGGCCTTCGCGTCCTGAGCAATCTGTAGATAGGCATATAAAAGGAAATCGTCCGAATGGAATTGATCCATGGCGCCATGCTCATGATGCAGTTCCGCTGCGCTCGAGGCCGCCACTGAAGCCGCGTTGGAATCGATATCGGCCTGCCACATGCCCAATCGCGCAAAAATGTGGCCGGGCATGTGCACCGCATGGGGTCCTGAGGGAGCAATTTCGCCATAGTGCTTGGCGGCGGCCAGTCCTTGGGGCGCCAGCGAAGGCGTGTCGCAGGCATGGATGATGTAGTGCACTACGCCGGGGTGGTCGGGATACTTTGCGAACAGGGGAGTGAGCACCGCCATGGCCCGACGCGGCGCGGACAGGCTGGTGTCGTCCGGCGCTTCAGCCGCCAATAACGACAGGGCGTAGAACGTGCCTGCGTCGACGTCGTGCGGATAACGGCTGTAGAGCTTGGCCATGGCTGCGGCATAGCCTTCGATGCGCGCTTGGTAGGCGCGCTTATCCGGCTTGAAGAACCCGCCAAGTGCTGCGACGTATTCGCGCTCGCGCGCGGTCTTCGCCGGGTCAGCCTGCGCCGCCTTCAGCTGCGTCCAGCCGAGCGCCATCGTATGCTCGTCGGGACGATCCCAGATCTGATGGAATACGCTCATGGCGATGCCCCAGTGCGCCATGGCGCAGCCCGGGTCCGCCTTCGCTATCTTCTCGAATTGCGGACGCGCCTCCTCGTACCAGAAATCGTGCAACAGCGCGACGCCGCGGCTGAATTCCGCGCGCACCGACGGCGCGCAGGATACGGCGAAAGACACTTGCCCCAGACTCTCGCCCGGATAGGCTGCGGCGAGGCCTGCCGAGTCGTCGGAGTGGGCGGCTGCCGATTGAGCGGCTGCCGAGTGGGCGGTGAGGGTGACCGAATTGAGGGTGAGTGCGCTAAGGACAGGTATGAGTCGGGCGAGTATTTTCACAGTTGGCGGTTTCATAGCTGGTAATTATAGGGCTGAAGTCAGGTCCGGCCTATGCGCGCGCGGCCTCCTGGCAATATTTGACATCTATCATCCGCCTGCGAAGCCGGCCCGGCACTCGCGCAAGAAAAAAATAAGGCCATGGACGAATTTTCAGGTCCGATTGACTACAGCTTCACCATCACATGCCGCGGCACGGTGTAGTCCTCGAGTGCATAAGCCGACAGATCTTTGCCATATCCGGAACGCTTGAAGCCGCCATGCGGCATTTCGCTCACCAGCATGAAGTGAGTGTTGATCCAGGTGCAGCCATATTGCAATCGCGCCGCCACGCTCATGGCCTTGCCCACGTCCTGAGTCCAGACCGACGAGGCTAAGCCGTACTCGGAATCATTGGCCCAGGCAACCGCGTCGTCGGCATCGGTAAAGCGCGTCACCGAGACCACGGGGCCGAACACCTCGCGCTGCACGATTTCATCGGACTGCCGGGTGCCGGCGATCAGCGTGGGCTCGAAGAAAAACCCGCCCCCGGAGCGCACTTTGCCGCCGGCGGTGATTTCGATATGCTTGCTCGCCGCCGCGCGCTCGACGAAACCCGCGACGCGGGCACGTTGCTCTGCGGAAATCAGCGGCCCCATTTCCACTCCGGCCTCGCTTTGCGTGCCTACTTTCAACGAGCGTACCGCAGCGCTCAAGTCCGCCACCAATTTGTCGTAGATTTTGGCGCCGGCGTACAGCCGGCAGGCCGCGGTGCAGTCCTGCCCGGCGTTGTAGAAGCCGAAGGTCCGCACCCCGGAGACCACGGCGTCGAGATCGGCATCGTCGAATACGATCACCGGCGCCTTGCCGCCGAGTTCCAGGTGCGTGCGTTTGAGATTGCCGGCCGCCGCGGCCAGGATCTTCTGGCCGGTGGACACATCGCCGGTGAGCGAGACCATGCGTACGCGCGGATGCGACACCAACGGTGCGCCGACGCTCTCGCCGCGGCCGCAGATGATGTTGATCACGCCCTTGGGAAAGATCTCGGCGAGAAGCTGCGCGAATTTCAACGCTGTCAACGGCGTCTGCTCGGAGGGTTTCAGAACCACGGTGTTACCGGCGGCGAGGGCGGGCGCCAATTTCCAGGCCGCCATCATCAGCGGATAATTCCACGGCGCGATCGAGGCAATGACGCCGACCGGATCGCGGCGAATCATGCTCGTATAGCCCGGCAGGTACTCGCCCGCCAGGGCACCATGCTGCACGCGGGCGGCGCCGGCAAAGAAGCGAAACACATCGGCGATGGCCGGAATCTCATCGTTGAGCGCCGCGGGCAGCGGTTTGCCGGTATTGTCGGATTCCAATCTGGCGAAAGCGGCGCCGTCCGCTTCGATGCGATCGGCGAGCTTGAGCAGCAGCGTGGCGCGGTCTTTGGGTACGGTTTGCGCCCACGCCGGCGCCGCCTTGTCAGCCGCGACGACCGCTGCATTTACTTGTTGCGCGCTGGCCTCTGCAACTTCGGCAATGGTGCGACCGGTGGCCGGATCCAATATTCGTTCGACGGGTCCTTCGCCGGCAACCAGCGCGCCATCGATCAACAGTTTGGTCTGCATCAGCCCACCGCCGTGCGCTTTTTCTTGTCCGCATCGTCGAAGGGCAGGGTGTGCGCCGTCGCAGGTCCTGTGACGTTCTTGCCGCGAATGGTGAGCTTCGTGCCGTGCACGGCGGCGGGAACATCGAGGCGTGCGATGGCCATGGACTTGCCCGTCAACGTCGACACCATGGCGCAGGTGACCACACCCACTTTCTTGTCGCCCAGGTACACGAGGTCGCCCATGTCTGCGGGCTCGATGCCATCCACCAGAAGTCCAAAGATCTTGAAGCGCTCCTTGCCTTTCAGCCGGGCGTGCGCGTCGGCGCCGTTGAAGTCGTTCTTGCCCGGGCTCACGGTGAAATCCAACCCAAGCTCCCAGAGGCTGTCGCCCGGTGGATCCTTGTCGAAGGGATACATCTGGGACATGTCGTAGGGATAGAACAGCAGGGAGCTCTCCACGCGCAAATAATCCAAGGTGGTGAAACAGGTGGGAATGATGCCCATCGGCTTGCCTTCATTCAAAATCGTGTCCCAGATCACGCCGGCGTCCTCGCCCTTGCAGAAGATTTCATAGCCGCGTTCGCCGGTGTAGCCGGTGCGCGAAATCGTCACGGCGCGGCCGAACAAGGTCGCCGGCATGTGATGAAAATACTTCAGATCGCGGATGCCGGGGACATGCTTGGCGAGAAAATCCACGGCCAGCGGGCCTTGCAGCGACAGATCGTGCAGGTCATCGTCGACGATCATCGCGGCGTTGCGGCCGACCACATACTTCGTCAGGGTTTCATGGCCGGCGCCGCTGCCGTGCACCACCATCCACGAATTCGGTCCGAGGCGGTATAGGATGCAGTCTTCGATGAAGTGTCCGGCATCGCTCACCATGCAGGCGTAAGCAGATTTTCCCGGGTAAATCTTGGTGACATCGCGCGTCGTCGCATAATTCAATATGGCCGAGGCATGCGGTCCGACGAGGTACAGTTTCTTCAGACCCGACACGTCCATCAGACCGGCCTTGGTGCGGATGGCCACATGATCCTGGGCCACGTCCTTCGCGTAAGTCCACGCAGTGCCCATGCCGTTCCAGTCCTCGAGTTTCGATCCGAGTGCTCGGTGCCGGTCGGCCAGGACTGAGGTTCGCCAGCTAAGTGCCATAATTGCCTCCAAAGTAGATCAATGTCCGTGTCATCGGGGCCGGTGTTTATTGCGGTGCGGTGCCCGGAGTGGTGGGAGAACCGTCATCGAAGGGCGCAAGCCAAGCCACCGCCGCCTCTCGATAACGCGTCAGGCCTTTGTAGTCGATCAGCGCGGGGTGCAAATCGCGCAGCACCCGGTGCACGCGACGCGCCCACTTGGGTACGGTGGCCAGCTCGCGCAGGCTGATCAGGTAGCAGCGAATGCCGAACACGACGGCGTTGCTGCGCGGCAGCCGCCACAGACCCTGCAGCTCGACCCGCAGATACACGAGGTCACCGGCATTCTGCGCCGTAACGGAAGCGCGGTCCTGACCCCAGAAGGGATAGTTCTCAGGCGACGTATCGAGGCGCGGGTTGATGGTCATGGTCCAATTCAGGCGCCGCACCGGCGCGCCCAAGCGAAGATTGAGCAGAAATTTCAGCGCCCGGTCGAAAACCTGCAGCTCGTGAGCGAGCGGCACCGGGCCATGCCATTCCTTGAACGTCATACCCATGTCGAAATCCAGTGACCAGTCGGCCTGAGTCGTCACCATGCCGGCCTCGGTCCACAAATCTCCTTCGCGCTGATCCATGACCACGAAATCGCCCTGCGCCTGACGGGTGATGTAGTCGAGCGGCTCGCGCGGCAGCGAGGCCGCATCGCCGAAGGTGAAATGCTGATCGATTTCGAGGGGGCGATTGATCCAATGCCAGCGATTTCCCTGCTTGGACAGCGCGAAGTGCGCGGGATAGTCGCGGGCCAGGGAATCCATGATCAATTCCAGACAATCCCATTGCGAACTCATCATATGCGGCAGGGCCTGGTAGCGCAGCGGCTCGGCGGCAAGCACGATGGCTCGCTCGCGGCATTCCGCGACATAGTGTTCGTCCACGTCGAAGGCAAACTCCGTGACCGATCCTAAAGGGCCCGGCAGATGCGGCTCGATGTTCACCGAATACATATAGTTGTCCTCGGGAAAGGGCAACGGAAAACGCCGAATAGCCTGCGCGCTATTGGCGTAGGTGAAGTCGTCGCGGAAGGTTTCGTGTCGTTTGAAAACAGCGTTCATAACGCCCTCCTAAAGGTCCAGAACCAGGCGCTTGCCCTGTGCCCGCGATACGCAGGGCATGATGCTCTTACCCTGGGTCTTTTCCGCGTCCGACAGAAAATGATCGTTGTGGACCAGCTGCCCGTCGAGCTCCAATACCTTCGTGTGGCAGAAGCCGCAGACGCCGCCGCGGCAAAGATAAGGTACTTCCACGCCGGCGGCCTCGATGCTCTCGAGCAGGCTTTGATCGGGCGGCACGTGCACGCTGATTTTCGAGCGCGCCAGGAACACCTCGAAGGCATCCCCCACCGGGGGTGCGCTGAATTGCTCCCAATGAATGTGGCTGTCGGGCCAGCCGCAGGCCCTGGCGGTCGCGATGACGTGATTGATCATGCCGGCAGGGCCGCAAACGTACACATGAGTGCCAAGCGGCTGAGTTGCCAGCAATGTCTCGAACGGGACGACCTGCCCGTCACTGTCGTAGTACATGTAGAGCCGCTCGGCTTCGCGGCGACGCAGGCGCTCCAGGAACGCGGCGTGTTCAGAAGAACGCACCGAGTAATGGATCTCGTAGGGAACGCCGCCGCCGTGCAAGTCCTCGAGCTGCGCGAGAAAGGGTGTGATGCCGATGCCGCCGGCGATCAGCACATGCTTGCGGGCGATCTTATCGAGCCCGAACAGATTCACCGGGTGCGCAATTTCCAGGCGGCTGCCGACCTTGACCGAGTCGTGCATGAAGTGCGAACCGCCGCGGCTTTCTTCCATGCGCCGTACGCCGATTTCATAGCTGTCCAATTGCAGCGGCGAGCTGAGCAAGGAATATGGATTCTTATGAAGACGGGTGGCGCCCTGCATGACGACGATGATGTGCGAGCCGCCGGAAAAAACCGGCAGGCTGCCCCCGCCGACAGGGGCGAGCTTGAAGTGTTTGATGAGCGGCGTCACCTGCTCGATGCCGATGACCTCGACGGCGATGGTTTGAGCATCGTCGCTCACAGGAAAATCTCCTTGACGGCCGGCAACTCGCCCGGCGCTTCGGCATCCACCATCACGCCCATGTAGGCCGCCAGGCGGCGAGAATAGTGATCGCGCACCAGCAGCCATCGCGCGCAGCCGACACAGCAAACGATATTGGTGCGCACGTCTTCGGTCGTGGCCCGGCAATGGATGCAGTAGATGCGCCGCGCCAAGCTGCCGCACTCTTCGGCGCGAATCTCATCTTTGTTGAGATTGAATTCGAGCGCGATTTTCATGACGAGACCGATGAAGCTCTCAGGCCCCGCCACATACAGGCGCGTGCCCATCAAGGACTGTCCAAGTATCTGTCTGAAGCGCTCGAGGAGCGCGGGCGCGCCGGCGAATATCTGCACTTCGCTGATGGCAGTCGCCTTGAATTGCTGCACGCCGGTCTCGGACGTGGCGGCCGCGGCCGGCGCGTACAGTACTCGCGTGCTCTTCAATGGAGCTTGCGAGGCGGCGCGCATTTCTGCAATCACTCGCAGCAACGGCGCAGCGCCCACCCCCATCCCGAGCATCAAATGGTAGCGGCCGCGAATGTCCGCCTGCAGCGGCGCATACACGGGTTTGCTCTTGATGCCGGTTACGAGCATGAGATTTCAGTACACCGCGAGCCGGTGCGTGACGGCAACCACGGCGATGCCCACAACCAGCACCACGTAGGGCCAGATTCCAGCGCGCTTGACGATGCGTTCGCCGTTCACGATTTCCAAGTCTTCCGCCATCTCGGGTGGGAAAATTCCTTTATCCTGGACGAAGTGTCGGTAGACGAATACCGGCACGATGAGCGCGGCGAAGAGCAGGCCGGTTTTCAAGGTGCCGGTGCCGTACACGTCGGCGCCGAATCCCATGAAGGCAAGATTCACGAAGGACAGGAAAGCGCCCGCCGCGAGAATCCAGGTCGGCGCGCGCCACGGCCGCTCCTGTCGCGGCCGATCCAGCCGATGGATCCAACCGGCATTCAAATTCAAGAAGTTGAAAATTAAATAGCCGACGTTGGCGGCGCCGATGATGAACACCGAATCGGACAACAGCAACAACAGCAGGTTGAACCCTAAGTTGGTGAGCATGGCATTGGTCGGTGCGCCATGGATGTTTACTTTGGCCAAGTACTTGGGCAGCCAGCCGTCGAGCGAGGCTTGGTACAGAGTGCGCGAGGAGCCGGCCATGGACGTCATCAGCGACAGCACCAGCGCAAGGATTAACATGATGACCACGATCACGCCCACGAGCCGGCCGGCATGCACCATCTTGGCCATGACGGCCGCGACCCCCATGCCGCTGTAAATATCCGGCGCAAGCATCCCGCTGTAGGTGGCGGGGGTGGTGATATTGCCGGCGGCATCGATAACCGCCGGGTGCACCAGTGTGCCCAGGCCGAGATAGCCTTGGAAGGCGAAGGGCACCAGCGTGTACACGACTACGCACAGCAATCCGGAATAGAAAATCGCCTTGAATGTATCAGTCTTCGGGTTCTTGAATTCGCCTGTGTAGCACACCGCGGTTTCGAATCCGTAAGTGGACCAGGCGGCGAGGAACATTCCCGCCGCGAACACGGTGATGCCGGCCATATTCCAGCTGCCGTCGGTCACGCGACCCAGCGCGTCGTGGGCGAGCGGAGCGAGCGGGAAGAAATTCGCCTTGACGATGTCGCCCGTCAGCAGCGGCACGATGCCGATGAGCAGCAGCGGGATCATTGCCGAAATCCCCAATATCTTCGTAGTATTCGCCGAGCGCAGAATGCCGCCGTCCTGAATGAATTTCACCGCCAGCAAGATGACCGCGCCGAGCACGAACACGGCGTTGATGCGCAAGCTCAAGCCGGTTTTGACGTGGCCGAGATCGAGTAGAGTAATCTGCCAGGTGTTGATCAGCGCATCCGGCGCGAACAGGCCGGTCAATATGTAGCCAGCCGCCAGTGCCGAGCCCGTGGCCTGCACCGGCGACCACGCAAACCAATTGCACCAGACAGAAATGGGCGCAACGAGTTTGCCGTATCGCACCCAGGCGATTGCCCCGTAAATCGATGTGCCGCCCGCCTTGTTGGGAAACAACCCGGCGATTTCCGCATAGGTGAAGGATTGAATGAAGCCCATGGCGATCGATGCCGTCCAGATGACCCAGGACAGCTTGCCCACCGTCGCCGCCACGGCGCCGATGGAAAACAGCACCAAGGGTGGCACGCCGCTGGCGACCCAGAAGGCCCCCGTCCAATCGATGCCGCGCTCGAGTCCGGCGCTCTTCGTGCCGGAGTCGCCCGTGACGGCCTGTGTTGTTGCCGCTTCAGTCGTCAAATTCATGCGCTTCTCTCTTCAACCCATCAAAAATGGCGGCGTAGTTCTTCGGCAATTTCAAAGATATCTCCCACAATTCCGTACTTGGCCACTCCAAAAATAGAAGCCTCCGCATCGGTGTTGACGGCAACGATGGTGCTGACGTGCTTCATCCCCGCGAGATGTTGGATGGCGCCGGAAACGCCCATGGCGACGTACAGCTTGCAGGCGCTCGCTGTCTTGCCGGACTGACCGACTTGACGGCTCTTCGGCAGCCATCCCGCGTCGGCGATGGGCCGCGAGCAACCCAACGTCGCGCCTATGGCATCCGCCAATTCACGAAACTGCGGCACCTTGGCTTCTTCGCCGATGCCGCGGCCGATGGTCAGAATGAACTCGGCCGCCGTCATG
Source organism: Gammaproteobacteria bacterium (assembly GCA_040002315.1). GTDB lineage: Bacteria > Pseudomonadota > Gammaproteobacteria > Steroidobacterales > Steroidobacteraceae > Bog-1198. The sequence goes on along the minus strand of JBDUEQ010000015.1, from coordinate 83,462 downwards.
TCGACATCATCGCCGGCGCTCAATTCAATGAATTCGCGGCCGGTTGAGCGGCTCTTGGCGCCGGGCGCGTCGGAGGCAGTGACCTTGGGCGCGGCGGTGGATTCCGGGGCTTTGAACACATTGCCGCGAATCGCCAGCAGCACGGTGCTGCGGCCGGGGAAGTCCACCTCGACATTGACCTTCTGCCCATACCCGCCGCGCGTGGCGACGAGTTCGCCGTCGACGCGCCGCGCGTCGAACACATCGGTAGCGAATCCCAAGCCGAGGCGCGCCGCGAGTGCCGCGGCATAGCCGAATGAATCGACGCTGTGCGCGACCAGCACTACATCCGGTGCGCGTTCTGCTATGAGTGCGCCCACCGCAGATTCGAAAGTGTCCGTATCGAATTCCGGAGCAGCGGTTTTCACCGTCAGGATTTCGTCGACGCCCGCCACGCTCAAGGGGCCGACGAAGCGCTGCGGAGAGTCGCCGAGGATGGCGACTGCCACCTCGTCGCCGGCTCGCCGCAGTTCTTGGGCGGCGCTCAACAGTTCCAGCGAAACCGGCCGCAGTTCTCCGCGGCGCTGCTCGGCTATCACGAGAATGCCGCTCATGCCGCAGCTCCTTTGAATTCCTTGATGATATCGGCAAGGCGCGCGGCTTGCTGCACGGCATCGCCTTCAATCAGCTGCGCGCGCCCCTTGTCGGGAACATACATGCGGCGCACCCTGGACAGGGATCCTGCTTCACCCACGTCCGCCGACCCTAAGCCGACATCGCCCAAGGACAGCACCTCGATGGGTTTTGCCGCCGCCTGCTTGATGCTGCGGAGCGACGCGTAGCGCGGCGTATTGATGCCGAGCTGAATGGTGAGCACGGCAGGGCATTGAATTTCGACTTCATGCAATAGACCGCCCTCCAATTCACGCCGAAAAACGGCCGATTTAGCGCCAGGCGAGTAGCTCAGGTTGCTCACTACCGCCGCGTGCGGCCAGCCTAGAAACGCCGCAGTGGCAATGCCCGTGGACGCAAATGACTGATCCGAGGATTGCACACCTGCGAACAGCATGTCAGGAGCCTCGCGCTTGGCCACGGCGGCGAGCACCCTTGCAATGGCGATTGAGTCGGAGTCTTCGACGGCCGCGTCCCAAACACGCACCGCCCGGTCTGCGCCCTTGGCGAGGCACTTGCGCAGGGCCTCATCGACTTCATCGGCGCCCACCGAGATCACCACCACTTCTACCGCCGTAGGCGAAGCTTCCTTGATCTTCACGGCTTCTTCCAAGGAGAAGTCGTCCCACTCGTTCAAATCGCGAATAAAAAAATCCGGGTCGACGTCGCGGCCGTCGTCGCACATTTCGAAGTCTTCATCGAGCGCCGCAACTTGCTTTACGGCCACCAGAATCTTCATGCGGCCACCTCGTCGTTGCGACGCGCGGGCACGGCTTCGCGAATGAGCTCTATTAGTTCTTTGACCACGAATTTGCCCTCGTTGCCGGTGGTTTTGAGCGCGTCCTCGAACATGGTGAGATCCTTGGGGCAGCTCACCACGTACACTTCGAGCCCGGCTATGGAGGCCGCCTCTTTCATGCGATTCTGCGCCGGTTTCTCCGCGCCCACGGGGTCGGGGATCCATATTCGGCCGCCGCCGGCGCCGCAGCAGAAGGAGTTTGCCTTGCAACGCCCCATTTCGACCAGCTCGCAGCCGAGCAAAGCCAACAGTTCCCGCGGCGCATCGTAACCCTTGTTGAAGCGCCCCAAGTGGCATGGGTCGTGAAACGTCACCCGGTATTTTAACGGATTGGTGACCTTGAGGCGCCCTTCGGTGAACAAGCGCTTCACCAGCGTGGTGTAGTGCTCGATCTCGTACTTGCCGCCGAAGTCCGGATATTCATTTCGAATGGTGTTGAAGGAATGCGGGTCGGTGGTGACGACGCTTTTAAACGAGGCGCTCGACAGCGCGTTGACGTTGGCGGTCGCGAGCACTTCGTAGAGACCTTCCTCGCCCACGCGGCGCACATCATTGCCCGCGTTCGACTCACCGTCATAGAGAATCCCGAAGTCGACTCCCGCTTCTTGCAGCAGCGAGGCGAACACCTGCGAGACTTTCTGATTGCGTGGATCGAAGGAGGCGTAGTCGCCGACGAACCAGAGCACGTCCACCGGCTCTTTGCGCGCGTCCTTCACGGCGAAGGCTAGCGCCTTGCTCCAAGCGCCGCGCTTGCGCTTGGATTCACCGAAGGAATTGCCGGTTTTGTGAATGGTCTGCAACGTCTTGGTGAGCAGCGGATCCATCGCGCCGTCTTCGACCAGCTTGCGGCGCATCTGCACGATGATGGGTACATGCTCCACCGCGACGGGGCAGATCTCCACGCAGGCCATGCAGGTGCGGCACGACCATAGAGTCTCCATCGCCACCTGACCGGGCGCCTTGCCGTGTATGTCGAGTTCCGCGGCCGCCGGTACCGCACCGGATTCGAGGGTCGCACGGGCGAATTCGCGCAGGCTCAAGATCACGTCGCGCGGTGACAGGGGCGCTCCCACCGCACGGGCCGGGCAGGCTTCATGGCAGCGGCCGCACTTGGTGCAGGCATCGAGATTGAGCAATTGCTTCCAATTGAAATCGGTAATCTTGGCGGCGCCGGCCTCGACCTGCGACTCGGGAACGCGCGGCAGTCTCTGCGAGGCGAGCGGATCGCGTACCATCAGCGAAGCGCCTGCCGTGAAGATGTGCTTCACCTTGGTGAAGGGAATCAGCGCGATGAGGAGCAGTGCAGTCAGGCCGTGAAACCACCACAGGCCATGCCGGAGTACGGCGCCGCCATGCTCGGTGAGGCCCGCGGCACGCAGGCTTTCCGCCAGCAGCGCGCCGACCGGCGACCACCAGCGCGTGTCCCACACCTCCGGCCGACCCTGCAGCCACACCAGCCGTGCGCCTTCTAGTACGTAACCTGTGGCGCCGATGATCAATAAAATCCATAGGAATGCCCAGTCCTCGCGCCGGTATTGCGGCCGGTCGAAGTCGGGATCGCCCGGTACACGGTCCGGCCGAGCATAGTTGAGTTTCGGCAGCCGCATCCAGCCGCGCCGATACATCATGTATAACAGGCCCGCGATCAGAGCGACTCCCGCCACGTCCAGTGTCAGCGAGAAAATCAAATAGAACTCACCATGCCAGAAGCGAATCCCGAACAGCGGCTCGAGAATGTCGTATTCCAGCGTAATGGTCGCGGTGCCGGCGAACAACAGAACGAAGCCGAAGAAAATCAGCCGATGCGCGCCACCCGCCGCGGGATCGCGGCGGGCGATGGTGCGATGACTCAGCACTGATCCCAACATGGCGCAGAACCGCGCCCAAACACCGCCCTCGAGCCGCAATGCCGCGCCGCGCCGGTACTTGCGGATCTGCACATAGATGCCGTAGCAAAATACCGCTATGGCGCCGTAGCCAAGCAAGTAAAAGAGCCGCACCTCGGCTGCTGAGAACGACTCGAATAGAATCCGAGTGACAGCGTCAGTGCGGCTCACTTAGCCAGACCCTTAAGTCTTGTACTCGAGCTCGAATTTGCCGCCCGGCATATGCGCAGTGCCCCAGACTGCGACCTCGCGCTTGTACGGCAGCGGCAGCTGCGCTTTCGACTCTTCTATTTCGCGCGCCAGGCGGTGGCCGGAGAAGGTCGCATCGGCAATCAGGCGCGGTGCTTCCGCATCGCCGATCAAGTACACATCCTTGACCCCGTTGCTTTGCCACTCGCCTTGGCGGGCCTTGAGTTCCGCATGCAGGCTGTGGTTGGAATGCCGGCCGGTAACCAGCACCAGCGAGTCGAATTCCACCCAACGCTGGCTCTTGTTGGCCTCGCGCGGCAACTGGCCGCGGCCCTTATAGGTGCGTTTGGAACCGTCGCCGAAAATGTCGTAAACCTGCAGCCGTCCCGTCTCGATGCGCGAACTGAAAGCGTTGTGCATTTCCTTGATGTGCAGCTCGTGCAGGCGCCGCATCATGTTCGGATATTCGAGCGTGAAATGCATGTAGTTGGCGAGGTGCACGCCGGTGACGATGGTGACGTCGTGACCGGCCACCGCCAGCTTCTCCGCAAGGCTCGGCGCCATGAAGTAGGTGTCGGCGTTGAGGATCACCACGCGCTTGCCGATGGTCTTCTGCCCCCCTAGGACCTGCTCAGGAGTGAGTTGGTCCGGTTTCGAGGCGTCCGCGCCTGGGATGGGGTCATGGCTCAAGCAGTTCGTGCCGTCCGTATTCCACGAGGAACCCGTGGCGATGACGATCTTTTCGGCGCCATAGGTGAGGGCGGTTTCCGCCGTCATCGGCTTCTGGCCGAGTGCCACCTGGCTCTGCTTGTTCTTTTTCACCAGCTTGTTGATTTGCAGCTCGCGATAGTCGCGGTGATAACCCCATTCGCCGAGTCCGGGCAGGGTGACTGTCGAGTTCAAGTGGCCGCCGATTTTGGCCGCGGTGTCATACAGGTGGACGGTGTAGCCGCGCTCCATCAGCACGCGCGCGCACTCTGACCCCGAAGGCCCGGCGCCGACCACCAGCACCGAGTCTTCCGAGGCGCGCTTGGGAAACTTTTCCGGATGCCAGCCGCGCCGATACTCCTCGCCGGCCGTGGCATTTTGCGTGCAAATCATCGGTGGACCGCCGATTTCCCAGCGCGAAATGCACACATTGCAGCCGATGCAGACACGGATGTCATCGTAGCGGCCTTCTTCGATCTTCTTCGGCAGCCACGGGTCGGAAATGGAGGGCCGCGCCGCACCGATGATATCCGCGATGCCCTTGGTCACGATTTCGGTCATCTTTTCCGGATCGGTGAAGCGGCCGACGCCCAACACCGGTTTCTTGGCCACTTGTTTGACGAAGCGGGTCCAAGGCACCTGATGGCCTTGCTGGTAGAAACGCGACGGACCGGCGTCTTCGCCCCATTCGGCGATGTCGCCCACGTCGACGTCCCACAGATCGACCAACGGATCGGCCAGCTCGATGAATTTCATGCCGTCGTTCTCGACCTCGATTCCGGCATCCCCGTACAAGGTATCGACGGCGAAACGGGTGGCGATGGCGGTGTCGTTGCCGACGGCGCGGCGCACCTTTTCCAGGGTCTCGAGCCAGAAGCGCGCGCGATTCTCGAGCGAGCCGCCGTATTGATCCTTGCGCTTATTGTAATAGGGCGAGAGAAACTGCACCGGCAGATAGGAGTGCGCACCGTACACGTAGACGATGTCGAATCCGGCGTCACGCGAACGTAACGCGGCGTCCACGTAGTACTGCTGGACGGTGGCGATGTCGTCCAGGTCCATTTCTTTGCAGTAGGTGAGGGTTTCGAATTCCGAGGCGTACTGACTCGGCCCGCGCGGCGTCGCACGCGACTCCATGCAAGGCGCGTGCGAGGAGCCGTACCACAGCTCTACTCCCGCCAAAGAGCCGAAGTGGTGGATGTGATCGGTCATGGCGCGCAGATTGTGCACGTCGCCGGCATCCCAGATGCGCGCCGACAAGCGGTGCGTGTCGTCGGATTCCGGGTGAATCGAGCAATACTCCGTGTTGATCCCCGCCCAGCCACCTTCGGCCTTCAGCGAACGATGCGCTGCCTGGAAGCCCGGCTTGTCGGATCCCGCGCCGATGCAATGCGGCACCTGATAGAAACGGTTGCGCAATGTCTTCGGGCCGATCTTGATCGGCTGAAACAGGATGTCGTGTTTGGGGTCGCGCGCCATACTCTTAATCCTCTCGCTTCGTGGAGCGGTGTTTATTTGGGAAGGACTCGCCAGTCGCGGCGAGGAACTCGTATCATATTCCCGACCGAACGGCGCTCGCCAGGTTGCCGCAGAGCCGACCAAGAGCGTGGGCAAACGGAGAGGAGTGCGCGGGCATCGGAATTAAATATCATGTCAGTTACTGTAGTGCAAATTTATTGCGTGCAGTGTAAATTGACTCGTGATCGCAGGGAAGCAGCAGTCCTTGCGTGACCCAAGCGACTTCAGAGAGGCCTCGCGTGGCGCGTTTTCGCAAAATCCCCAAACCAGGCTCCGCTTCGGCGATCAGCTCCATGAATGTCGGCCGGCAATTGGGCGCCGTTGCACGGCGAGTGCGTGAGAGCCAGGATTTGACTCTGACAGATGTGGCGACCTCCGCCGGAATCAGCGCGGGGATGCTCAGCCGCTTGGAAACGGGTCACGTCACTCCAAGTCTTGAGACCTTGGTGGCGTTGGCGGCCGCGCTCGGCGTACGGCCGGCCTTGCTGCTGCAGCAATTGGGCGCAGATGACGAGGGCGCGCAGCGCGTGCCGGCGGGACAGGGACTGGAGGTGGTTCGGCGCGGCACTCGCCGCGGCCACACGTATCATTTGCTGGCCGCGCAACGCGGTCCGCGAAAATCATTTGAACCTTTTCTGGTCACGCTGACGGACAAGAGCGAAGTGTTTCCGGGATTTCAGCATCCGGGGACGGAATTCATCTATCTGCTAGCCGGCTTGCTGACTTATCGGCATGGCAGCCACAGCTACCCGTTGGGTCCCGGCGATTCGTTGAGTTTCCGTGGTGATGTGCCGCACGGCCCCGAGACCCTGGACAAGGTGCCGATTCGCATGCTGTCGATCATCATCTACGATGATGAGCATTGACCGGCGATGGCTTCGGTATCTCGACTTGGCAAGCAGATTGAAGAAGTCATTGCGACCGTGAGCCGATGCGCGACGAGATTTTGAATGCAGGACAATGACAAATTAGTTGCGAATTCACTTGCGCCGCTGGCGGGGTCGGGCGGCGTCGTTGCGCTGGCGCGCAGTGAACGTGAACCGTACGAGACACTCGATGATCTGATGAGCGTTGTGGAGGCACTTTGTCGTATCTGGCCTCTACGAGGCACGTTTCGCGACACCGGAAAATTCCTGCTTTAAGACTCGAAGCTATGGTGCGCTGCCAATGGAGGTCAGCTTGGCTTCCATCTTGGCGCCGAAATACGCCTGAGGGTTCGACGGCGTCACCCCCTCGCTATGCTCACGTTGGGCAATCGCATCCTTGGCGGTGTCGAAGGCGGTTCGCAATGAGCGGGCGCCGGGCAGCGCATCCCGATAGAACGCCTCGCCGAAGTAGGTCAGGTCGCTGTCGTTTGAACAGCCGAAGGACGTGCGATCGGCCGCCGCCGCGGTGATGACGATGGTCTGTGGATCGCGGAGACGTTCGATGAAACCGCCCGCGTAGCAGGCCGAGATAATGATCACGCGCCACTTGATTCTCGATTCGCGCAGCGCGTCCGCGAGATCCTCGTCGGTCAGATCGGTGAGCGGCAGCTGGGAGTTGGACACGATGATTGCCGGATCTTCGGCGCCGTGCGAGGAAATGGATAGGAACAGCACGTCTTGGTCGAGATTCATGCGTGCAGCGAGACCGCGCAGCGCATAGGTCAATCCGGATACGGTCGCGAGCGGCGTTGCCTCCAAGTGGCGCTGATCGTTGATGAGCAAGACGCTTCGGCCGGCAATCTCATAGAGCTTACCGAGCACGCGCGCCGCCAGCCCGATTTCCTGCGAGAAGACCTTCTCGTCGCCGACACCTGCAAAGCCCAAAAAGAATGCCTGGGGTTTTGCCGATGCATCGCGCTTCACCGCAGCGAGCGATTCATCGATGCGCTCAGCCTGTCCGAACAGGATGGCCTCGCTGTCCGTCGACGCATCAGCGGGTTCCGCGGCCTGTGTCTCGAGCGGCGTCCACACGTCGGGAATGACGCCCAGGGTGTCGGTGAGCCAGCAAAATCCGGCAATGAGCAAAACACCTGCGCAGGCGGCGGTGCGCTGCGTTTGGCCGGTAAGGGCGCGCAGGCCGCGCGCCAGGAACAGCAGCGTGTACGCAGCCAGAGCAATGCTTGAGGACCAGAACCATAGGGAATGCAGGTCGGCCGCGGCCACGCTTGTGAACAGCAGCGGTAGCGGCACCGCCCCCATTGAGAGTGCAAGCGCGGAGGAGAACGCGGGCGCCGGATGGGATCGCCTACGCAACAGCGCGGCCAGCGCCAATATCCCTAAAGCATACCAGGCAAGCAGCGGGATTCCGCCGGAAATAAATTGCGGGTCCGGTTGCGATTGCCAATGATCGATCGCAATCCAGATTGCGAGCCAAAGCGAGCCCATCATGATGGTGGCACGCGTGGCGTGTCCGCGCGGCGCGGATTTTACCGGCCTCAAGAGCCACAGACGCGACAGGGCGCCGAGCCAGCTTAGCGGCGCGGGATCGGTGTACGGTGGGGTCTCGCTCATTAAGAAAGGATAATAGCAGCACACTATTGGCGCACCCCGTTGTGCGGTATGTTTACGTCATCGCGCGAGCATCATGAATGTGGAAGTTGCATGGCCTTGTACAAAATAGGTGAGCTGTCCCCGAGGCTGGCGATGAGCGCTTATGTCGCTCCGAGCGCCAATGTCATCGGCAGTGTCGTACTCGCTGATAACAGCAGCGTGTGGTTCGGCGCCACCCTGCGCGGCGACAATGAGACCATCAGCATTGGGGCCGGCAGCAATGTGCAGGACGGCACGGTGATGCACACCGATCCCGGAATTCCGCTGACCGTGGGGGCTCACGTGTCCATTGGCCATCAGGCCATGCTGCACGGCTGCACGGTGGGCGACGGTTCTTTGATCGGAATTCAGGCCGTGGTGTTGAATGCCGCGGTCATCGGCAAGGGCTGCCTGGTCGGTGCGGGCGCCGTCATCACCGAGCGCAAGGTATTTTCGGACGGTTGCCTCATCTTAGGTGCGCCCGCCAAAGTCGTGCGTGAGCTCACTGCGGAGGAGCGGGAGAACCTGTTGACAATCGCTGCACACTATGTCGAGCGCGGGGTGTATTACCGCGGTCATTTACAGGAATTGACCCTCTCCTAAGCGCAGCCGCGGGGCAACGCGGAGAACACGACAACGGCGCCAAGCGGCGTGTGCAGCGGACTACAGTTTTACGGTTCCTGCGCCGACACAGGTGATGGCATCGATGTGCACCTTGACGATGTCGGTCATGTGTTGGCCTTCGGCGGTATCGAAGTACTGTCGGTCCACGGCAATGGTGTGGGTGGCGCGCGGCGATATGGTGTAGCTGACGTGCTTGCGTTCGGTACGGGTAACGCCGTCCGGCGTTTTCCAGTCAACCCGATATTGAATCATGCCGGTGCAACCATCTGCACCGCAGCTCTCGCCATTGATGCCGAATGCGATGCGGAACTCGTCTTTGTTCAGACGCATGATAAGTGGCTCTTGGGTCAACGAGACCGAGTGCTCCGCCGCAGAGACGGCACCGGCGTTCGCGCTCAAGGCCGCCAATGCAATCAGTGACAGAGCGAGTAGCTTCATGTGTCGTTCCAGTGGCTTGTGCATGCTACGCACAGTAGCGGCATGCGGCCGCCGCGACAAACGAGGAATACTTGCCGGTCGGGTAAAATCGCTCATGTGTCGCAGCAGTGCCCCTGGCGCGAAATCCACACGCCTTTAACTGAACATATTGCCGTATTTCTCGCGCAGCGCCGTCTTCTGTACCTTGCCGGTACCGCCCAGCGGCAGAGCATCGAGAAAAATCACCTCATCCGGCACGCATAACCGGGCCACCTGCGTCGACAGGTACGTGAGAATTTCCTCGCGTTCCAAGCTCCGGCCCGGCTTGCGAACCACGAATAGCAGCGGCCTTTCCTGCCACTTCGGATGCTTGACAGCGATGACCGCCGCTGACGCTACCGCCGGATGACCGGCGGCGGCATTTTCCAGGTCGATGGAGCTGACCCACTCGCCGCCGGTCTTGATAAGGTCCTTGACGCGATCTCTGATCTGCATCACGCCCTTTGCATCGATGGTGGCGATATCGCCGGTGGGAAACCATCCGTCCACCAGTGCCGGGGAATCGCTCTTGTGGTACGCGCTCACAATCCACTGCCCGCGCACCATGAGCTCGCCTTGCGACTTACCGTCGCGCGGCACAGTGGCGCCGTGTGCATCCACCACCTTGATGTCGACTCCGAAAACCGTTTTTCCCTGCCTGGCAATGATGGCGTGCTGCTCCGGCGACGCCAGGTGCAACTGTTCAGCATTCAGGCTGCTCAGAGTCGCCACCGCCACCGTCTCAGTCATACCCCAGCCGTGCCGCACATCCAGACCGTATTTATCCTGCAGCACCGCGATCAGCGACAACGGCATGGCGGACCCGCCGCTGACCATGCGTTGCAGAGTCGAAAAGCGCAGGCCATGATCTTCCAGATGTTGCAGCAGCCCGACCCAGACCGTGGGGACACCGGCACTGACGGTAACCCGTTCGCCCTCCATCATTTCATAGAGTCCGACGCAGTCCAGCCGGGGGCCCGGCAGCACCAGTTTCGCGCCGCCCACCAGCGCGGCGTAGGGAATACACCAGCCATTGATGTGGAACATAGGCACGATCGGCAAAATGGTTTCTCTGGGGCCTACGGACAATAATCCGGGGGCGCAGATCATCATGGCGTTCAGCACCATCGATCGATGCGAATACATCGCGCCTTTGGGGTTTCCGGTGGTGCCGGAGGTGTAGCAGAGGGCAGCGGCGCTGCGTTCATCGAATTCCGGCCATGTGAACTCGGAGCTATGGGAGGCGATGAATTCCTCATAGCAAACCAGGTCGGCGATTCCAGCGTCCTTGGGCAAGTGCGCCGCGTCGCTCAGGCAAACCCAGGCCTCAATCTTCGGGCAGTAAGGAGCGATCCCTTTCACCAGAGCGGCGAAGGTTGCATCAAACAGCATCACCCGATCGTCGGCGTGATTGATGATGTAAATCAGCTGCTGCGGATGCAGCCGCGGATTGCAGGTATGCATCACCATGCCGCTGCCGGAGACCGCGTAATAGGTCTCGAGATGGCGATGATTATTCCAAGCGATGGAGCCCACCGCGTCACCGGCATTGAGGCCGAACTCGCGAAGCGCGTTTGCCAGCCGCCGAGCGCGCGCAGCGCACTCGGCGTAGGTATAGCGAAAGATGCCGCCGTGCGTCTCACGCGAGACTATCGAGGTATCTCCAAATTGCGCCGCCGCATGCTCGATGATGCCGGATATCAGCAACGGCCGATCCATCATCAGTCCAGGCTGCAGCATCGCTCCACTCCCCCTCAAAGCGCCTTGTCGAGCAACTCGTAGCCCGCGCGCCGGCGAAAGCCATATCGTTCGTAGAAGCGTCGCGCGCGCTCATTATGCACCCCGAGCTGCAATTGCAGGCGCACCATGCCGCGCTCCGCCAGATCGCGTTCGGCGCGCGTCACGAGCAGCGAGCCCAAGCCAGCGCAGCGACACTCATCCGAGACGAATACTTCGTCAAGCTCTGCCATCAGTCCGCCATGCTCGAGACTGAACATGAATACTGCCAGTAGATAGCCGCATAGGCGGCCGTCTGCGTCGGCCACCCAGCAGGCGCCGCGCTGCGGCTCTGCGAGCAGCTGCGCGAGCAGGGTCTCGATGCCCAGCCGCTTGAAACCGTCGATGGATTCGTATTCCCAGTAGCGTTCCACCAGCGCGGCTACTGCCGCGACGTCCGCGGTCGATGCGAGCCGAATCAACACGGGAGGGCAGTCGCTGGGCTTAAGGGTGCGCGGCCGCACCCTCCTGCTGCCGGTACGCGACCCAGCTCTGGTCGATCAGGTAGGCGTGGATGTTGTCGACGTCCGTCTCACTCAGGATGTCGTCAAAGCGCTCCATCCCCGTGGGAGCAAGGACACCCTTCAAAACGATGTCCTTAAATGCCGCATGCAGGCCGGCGTTGAGCTTGCGCAGATCCGGCGTGCTGCTCGGCCCCATGACATGGCAGCGCGAACACTCCTCGATGAACTTCAGCTCGCCGGCGTCGATCTGCGCCTTGCTGGCGGTTTCCGCCGGCGGCTTCGCAAACCGCTCCTCCACGCGCGGCGGCGGGGTCGGCACCGCGCCGCCCCCCAATTTGAACGCAATGATGCGGTTGGTATTCTGGTACTTGAGGGCGGCGCTGCTGGGTGGAATCGGACCCACCGTAATCGCAGTTCCGCCGTACCCCGCTTGCACCGCGACGAACTGTTCGCCATTGACCGAGTAGGTCGACGGCGCCGCCATGATGTGACTGCCGGTCTTGATCACTTTCAACACCCTTCCAGTGTCGGCGGCGTACACCCAGAGTTCGCCGCTGCCGCGGCCCTGAAATACCAAATTTCCTGCCGTCGATATCACACCGCCGTCATAGCCGCGAATTCCCGAGGAGGTTTCGTGTTCCCACACGGTTTTCTGTGCCACGGGGTCCCAGGCGCGCAGCAATTCGCGCACCAGGGCCACTTTGCGCGTGGCCTTGAGCGCATGCAGTTCCGGTAGCGGACCGTAGAGGTCCTTCAGAGCCGCGGCGTCGTAGGTATCGTCGGGATAGATACCCTGCACCGTGAAGAACCCATCGAGGTACTTCATCCGGCCGCCGCTGGTGAGCATATCGACCCAAATCGCGGACAGGTCGATGACGGGGATGTACACCAGGTGCGTCTGCGCACTGTAGGACATGGGATTCCACGTATGCGCGCCGGCCCAGGAGGGATACACATTTTTGGGTGAGGAATACCAATCCGCTTGCTTGGTAACCACCGGCCGGCCCGTTTTCATGTCGACGTGGGAGGCCCAGTTCACATAGCCGAAGTTTTTCGCCGAGAGCAATTTGCCGGTCTTGCGATCGAGGACATAGAAGAACCCGTTCTTGTTGGCCTGCATGATGACCGGCAGAGTGGTTCCATCGACCGGCATATCGGCCAGAATTAGCGTCTGCACCGCGTCGTAGTCCCAGCTGTCGCGCGGCGTGGTTTGGTAGTACCAAGCCATGCGGCCGGTGGCGGCATCCAGAGCAACAATCGATGCGGTAAATAGGCTATCGAGCTTGGCGGGCCCGAGCTGGCGCAGATCGTAGGGCGCCGCATTGGCGGTGCCGAAGTACACCAGATTCAACGCCGGGTCGTAAGCGAAGCCGTCCCAGGCGGTTCCGCCGCCGTTGAACTCGGGCTTGCGGTGCGAATCCCAGGTCTTGTCAGCCTGCGCCAATTCGGGATTTTCATACGGTTGGCCAGGCGCGGGCGGCACCGTATAGAAGCGCCACTTGAAGGCGCCGGTTTCCAAATCGTAGGCGGCGACATAGCCGCGCACGGCCGTGTGGCCCATGTCGGCACCACTATTGCCGATGACCACCACATTGCCCGCGATTTGCGGGGCGCCCGAACTAGAGTAGGGCAGCTTGTGATCGGTGATGGTGTCGGCTTCCCAGATTTTCTTGCCGGTGGCGGCGCTGATGGCGTGCAGGCGACCGTCCACCGATGCCACATACACCTTGCCCTTCCACACCGCCACGCCGCGATTGACCAAATCGCAACAGGGATGCCGGCCCCTGAAGTAGTCGGGCTTCGGGTCATAGCGCCACAGCTCCTTGCCCGTAGCAGCATCTACTGCGTACACATAGCCCCAGGTGCCCGAGGTGTACATCACACCATCGATCACGATCGGCGTCGCCTCCTGGCCGCGCATGGGATTGCCGAGATCGTATTGCCAGGCGAAGCCCAATTGTTTGACGTTGTTCGCGTCGATGTGGCTCAACGGCGAGTAATAGGTGCCGTCCTTGTCGCGCCCGCCGGTGAACCAGTTCTGCGGTTCCTTATCCGCCGATGCCAGCCGCGTTGCGTCGAGGTTGCCGGGTGTGCTCGGCGCTGCCGCCCGCACCGGGTGTTGCGCCGTGGACAACGCCAGCGTCAACATCGCGCCGCTCACGACGGCAGAGATGCGGCCTGAGCCGCAAAGACGAAACATGAGGTAGCTGAACAACGGATTCTCCTGCGGCCGGACCGAGAGCTTAAGCGAAAGCGCCGGCAGATGCCTCAGGGAGCTAAGGGTTGGCGATAAAGCCTGTTTTGTCGCCAGAACGGCTTGATCACGACCCCGTTTGCCGACGCATGGCCCCCCGCCTGCAGCGGCGTAACGGGGGCAACGCCGCCCGGCACGGGACACGTGCCCGCCGTCCGGTAGGCGAGCGCCGCACCGAACAGTGCCTCGGCCGGGTCGCCGAGACCGTGCGAGAAATCATCCGCGACCGAGCAGCCCGGCAGCAGGACACCCTCGGTCGCCGCGGTGTTGTGCGGCGTGAATCCGTCCGGATAGTCGCCGAAATCCTTGGCGTTGACGCCTTGGAATTGAATCGAAAAATACGTGACGCCGCAGTTGTCGGCCGGATAGAAGCCGTAGGGCTTGCCGCAGGTGGTCGAGCCGATCTCGATAACTTGAATATTGACGCCTTGCAGGCTGTTGATGATGGATTCGCTGGCGGAACAGGTGCTGGCGGTCGTCAGAATGAACACGCGCGGCAGATTCAGCGAAGGTAGAGCCTGGCCCGCGGTGATCGAAGGGTCGAATCCCTGGGTGGTCGTATGAAAGCCGAGCGGGGTGAGGGCGGTTTGCGTGATTGGATTGGTGGTCGGATTCTTACTGTTGAACTGGTCTAATTCGAAGGTTTTGCCGGCCGTGGGGGCGGGCCCCGCGATCATGTAGGCGACCTCGCTTGCGATGTCGAGATAGCCTCCGCCGTTGTAGCGGATGTCGAGCACCAGATCGTTGACCCCTGCATTTTTCAGCCGAGTGAACGCGGCGACCAGCTCACTCTCGGCGGTGGCGATATGGTCGTTGAACAGCATGTATCCGACCGGGCCATTCGCCGTCGCCAGGGTAGAGACGTTTTGCACCGGTGTCTCGGTGATATTGGCGGACACCAGCGTCACCGTGCGTGCGGCCGTCGCGCCCACGTCCATGACGGAAAACGTGTGACTCTCGCCGACGGTTTGCGGGGTCAAACCTGCGTTCAATGTGTCGATGCTCGCTTGATCGTTGGCGTTCACCAAATCGACGCCGTCGACGGTGAGAATCTGCGCGCCGCGCATGAGACTCACCGGCGCTGTCGTGGCCGGAGACTGAGGTTCGGTGTAGGCGATGACGACACTGCGCGGTGGGGTCGCGGCAATGATCACGAAATCCGCTCCGTAGCCCGCTTGCACACCATTCTGCGACAGCGATTCCCATGTCGCGGTCGGGTAGGTGAAGTGGAATCGATCCTTGTCTTTGCCGGAGGCCGTGGTGGAAGTGGTTTTCAGCATATCGAAATAAGCCGCATCGTCGGTAAAGGCCGCTGGGTCTTGATCCGTGACTTCGTCGAACCACAGATACAGTTCGTTGGTCCACGATCGCAGCCAGTTCTTTTCATTGAGCGCCGTGCCGTTGTGGTCCGGATAGGTATGCTGGGTGATCGGGTCGACGCCGGTCCGCGGGGTCACGCACATGGCCGCGAAACTCGCGGAGGGTGAAAACTGGCCCTGAACCCAGGTAGGCGCGTTGCTGAAGCCGCCGGCCGGTGCACCGTCGCCGCCCCCCCCGCCGCAGGCGGCCAACAGCGCGACGGCCGGAATCAGAGCAAGGAGCGGTGTTTTCACTTGTATGAGCACGTGCGTAACATCCCTGTAGCGAAGGATTCAAATGTTACACGGTGTCATATTCGGCGTCTGCGACGCGATCGGAATTGCGCAATACGCAAATGATTTGCTCCACAGTTAAATTTAAGTTTATATTTGCCCATGGTAATCCCGTCGAAAAAGCAGCGTCGCACCCGCAATTTTCATTAAACCCGCATGCCCTACCGCCTACTTCGTTTCGGCATCTCCCGCAAGCACCCCGAACCGCGAATGTTCACCCGTCACGACTCGCTCAAGGCGGGTTACGACGTGGTCATCATCGGGGCGGGGGGGCATGGATTGGCGGCGGCCTACTATCTGGCGCGGGACCACGGGATTCGCAATGTGGCGGTGCTCGAGAAGGGGTACATCGGCGGCGGCAATACCGGCCGCAATACCACCATTATCCGCTCCAACTACCTCACCCCCGAAGGAGTGAAGTTCTACGACGAGAGCGTGCGCCTGTGGCAGGATCTCGCGACAGATTTCGATTTGAATTTGTTCTATTCAACGCGCGGCCACTACACCCTCGCGCATACCGATGCGGCCATGCGCACCATGCGCTGGCGCGCGGAGGTCAACAAGCATTGCGGTGTGCAATCGGAAGCTGTGGATGCGGCGTTCGTCAAGCGCGGTATTCCATCGATCGACATGAGCTGTGGCGGCCATGCGCCGATCTTGGGCGCCTTGTTCCATGCACCTGGCGCCATTGCACGCCATGATGCCGTGGCCTGGGGGTACGGCCGCGGCGCGGACCGGCGCGGCGTGGAAATTCATCAGCAGACCGAAGTGACCGGAATTCGACTGCAAGGTGGCCGCGTGACGGGAGTCGAGACCACCCGGGGGCACATCACCACCTCGAAGGTGCTGTGCGCCGTCGCCGGGTTCACGCCGCGAATTCTCGACATGGTGGACCTGCACACACCGATTTACGTGCATCCGCTGCAGGCCATGGTGTCCGAGCCGGTGAAGCCCTGGCTCGATCCCATTATCGTGTCGGGTTCTTTGCACGTCTATGTGTCGCAGACCGCCCGCGGGGAACTCGTGATGGGCGCGTCGCTCGACCCCTATGAATTGCATGCCACGCGGCCGACCTTGGATTTCGTCGAAGGTCTGGCCTCGCATATGCTGGACATGTTTCCGTTCCTGAGCGAGGTCAAGATCAACCGCCAATGGGCGGGGCTCGCCGACATGACGCCGGATTTCGCTCCCATCATGGGCGTCACGCCCGTCGAAGGCTTTTTCCTCGACGCAGGTTGGGGCACCTGGGGTTTCAAGGCGACGCCGGTGTGCGGCAAGACCATGAGCCATACCGTGGCGAGCGGCCGCAATCATTCCTTGATCGAGGGCTTCACCTTCGATCGTTTCGCCCGTTACCGGCTCACGGGCGAAAAAGGCGCCGCCTCGGTGGGCCACTGATGAAAATCCTGGTGTGTCCGTTGAACGGTGCGCGGCCGGTGGCGGAGTTCGCCTACGGCGGCGAAGTTCGCCGCATGCCTGACCCGGACACTTGCAGCGATGCCGAGTGGAGCAGCTACGTCTTCAATCGCAGCGGTTCTCCGGGGGTCAAGTACGAGTGGTGGTGCCATATCCCATCCGGATTCTGGTTCGTGGCTTTGCGCGATACGGCGCGGGATGAGGTACTCGCCACCTATCCGGCTGAGGCCGTGCGGCGCGGACTGCCGAAAATCGCGCCATGATGTATCGCGTCGATACACAAGCCAGGGAATGGATCGATCGCGCGATCCCGCTGCGCTTCAGCTTCGAGGGGCACGAATACCAGGGATACTCGGGCGACACCATTTCCTCGGCATTGGCGGCCGCCGGCCTGCCGTACCTGTCGCGCAGCTTCAAATACCATCGGCCGCGCAGCATCCTGTCCTTTGCCAATCACGACAGCAACACCTTGTTCCAGGTCGACGGCGTGCCGAACGTGCGAGGCGACGTGACTTTCCTGAGTGAAGGCATGCGCGTCTCGGCGCTCAATACCTTCGGCGGCCTTTCCCGTGACAAGGCGCGAGTGCTGGATCGCTTCGCGCGCCTGCTGCCCGTGGGGTTTTACTACAAGGCCTTTCATTCCAAGCGGCTGTTTCCACGTTGGGAACGAATGTTCCGCGCGCTGACGGGCTTGGGCGAGGTCAGCTTGGGCGCTACACGGCAGGCAACAGCCAAACGCTACGGATTCTGCGATGTACTGGTGATCGGCGGCGGCCCCAGCGGATTGGCGGCCGCGTTGGCAGCGGCCGAGAGCGGCGCGCGGGTGGCCTTGGTCGACGAATCCCTGCGACTGTCGGGCAACGGTGCGCCGCCGTCACTGCTGCGGGCGGTGCATGACTCCGCTGCCATCTCCTTGTATCCCGCGACGGTTGCCGCCGGCTATTACGCCGATCACTGGCTGGCGCTGGCGCAGCAGACGCACATGACCAAGATGCGCGCGGGTGCGGTGGTATTTGCCACGGGGGTCATCGAACAGCCGGCGGTGTTTCGCAACAACGATCTTCCCGGCGTGATGCTGGCGTCCGCCGCGCTCAAGCTGCTGTCGCGGCACGGCGTCGCTCCCGGCCGGCAAGTGATTATGGTCGCCGCCAACCTCGAAGCGTATATGGCCTGCGTCGAATTGAGCGCGCGCGGCGTTAAGATCGCCGCCATCGTCGAACTGCGTGCGGCGCCGGAGAGCGCACAGGCGGAGACGGACTGCGCTGCGCTCGGCATCGAGATTCTGCGCGCGCATGCCCCGTACGAAGCCACAGCCGGTCCGGATGGCACCGTGTCGGCGTTGACGGTGATGCCGTGCGATGCCTCGGCCCAAGTCGATGCGAATTTGCCGCGACGCATCGACTGCGATGCGATTTTGATGAGCGTCGGCTGGGCGTCGGCCACTCAGCTATATCTGCAAGCGGGCGGGAGCACACGATTTTCCGAGGAACTGCAGCAGTTCGTCCCGCGGGAAACTCCCTCCGGCATATTTTCCACCGGGCGCATGAATGGAGTCTACGACCTCGAAGCTCGGCTGGCCGACGGCCGGCGCGCCGGAGCGCGCGCTGCGGCACACGCGGGATTTGCCGCGGACGGCAGCGTCGCGGACGGCGGCGTCGCGGACGGCAGCGCCGCCGCCGAGAGCAGTATTACGCTCGCGCGCAGCACGCGCTGTCCCTCGCATCGCTTTCCCATCATCGATCACCCACAGGCCAAGAATTTCGTCGATTTCGACGAAGACCTGCAAGTGAAGGATTTGGAAAACGCAGCGCAGGAGGGGTTCGATTCCAGTGAATTGCTCAAGCGCTACAGCACGGTGGGCATGGGCCCCTCGCAGGGCAAACACTCCAATTTGAACGCGCTGCGCGTACTCGCCCGCTATCGCGGCGTCGGCGTGGAGGAGCTTGGACTCACCACTTCGCGGCCCATGTATCACCCGGTGCCGATGAAAATGCTGGCCGGGCGCAGCTTCTACCCGGAGAGGCGCACGCCCAACGATGCGAACCATGCCGCGCTCGGCGCGGTGTGGATGCCGGCCGGCAATTGGCGAAGACCTGAATACTACGCGGTGTCCGGCGAGCCCCGAGCCCAGAGCATCGATGCCGAGGTGCATGCCGTGCGCTCAAGCGTCGGGCTCATCGATGTGGGAACGCTCGGGAAAATAGAGATCTACGGGCCCCAAGCGGGCGAACTTCTGGATCGTGTCTACGCTGGGCGGTATTCAGATCTAAAAGTGGGCATGACTCGCTACGGGCTGATGCTGGACGAGTCGGGTGTCATCATCGACGACGGGGTCATTGCGCGTCTGAGCCAGGAGCTGTTTTATTTCACGACCACCACCGGCGGCTCCGCCACCGTGTTTCGCGAACTGCTGCGGCTCAATGCCCTATGGGGATTGGATTGCGCGCTGGTGAATGTCACCGGCCATCGTGCGGCGTTCAATTTCGCCGGACCCTTGAGTCGCGAAATATTGCAGGGCATGACGGACGTTGACCTGCGGGACGATGCGTTTCCCTATCTCGGGGTGCGTTCCGGGCGGCTCGCCGGAGTTGCTGCGCGCCTGATGCGCGTGGGCTTCGTCGGCGAATTGGGATACGAAATCCACGTGGCCGCCGCGCACGGCCCCGTCGTGTGGCAGGCGCTGTACGCGGCCGGTGCTCCGCGGGCCTTGAGGCCATTCGGCGTCGAAGCGCAACGCGTGCTGCGCCTGGAAAAAGGCCATTTCATCGTGGGGCAGGATACCGACGGCCTGACCGATCCGCACGAGGCCAATGCCATGTGGGCGGTGGCGATGAAGAAGCCCTTCTTCGTGGGACAGCGCAGCTTGGCGATTCTTCAGGCGCGCGGCCCCCGGCAAAAGCTGGTGGGCATTGAGTTGGCCGCGCCGGCGCCCCTGCCCAAGGAATGCCACCTGATTATCGAGCAGGGCGCGATTGCCGGCCGCGTCACCAGCGTGACGCACTCTCGGGCGTTGAACAAATCCATCGGCCTCGCCATGCTGTCCCCGGATCTCGCGGTGGTTGGGCGCGACATCCAAATTCGCGCCGACAACGGCAGCCTGCTGGCGGCGCGGGTCGCGGCCGCGCCGTTCTATGATCCGAAGAATCTACGACAGAAGCCCGGGGCGCTCGCATGAGCACCCTGTCTTTGACATTGAATGAGCGTCGGGAGCGGCTCGGACTCAAAGGTCCGCGGGCGGCGGAGTGGTTGGTCGCGCACGGGATGGTCTTGCCGATGCTGCCGAACACTTGGACGTACTCGGAGGCAGCCAATGCCGCGGATATATTGCTGGTGGCACGACTCGGCAGCAGCGAGTTCTTTGTCGAGGATGCCGTTGCGGGAACCACGCTCAAGCGCATTGCTCCTTCGGGGGAAGATCATCCGCCGGGCGTATATCCGGTTTTACGTGAGGATCGGGCCTTCGATCTTCGCGGCGCAGGGGCCGACGACGTACTGGCACAGGTGTGCAATGTGAATTTTGCGACGCTGGCATTGGACTCGCATCCCGTGATCATGACGTTGATGATAGGGGTTGCCGTGCTGGTGATGCCCCAGGCAGTCACGGGCCCGCTAGTCACGGGTCAGGCAACCGGCGGTGAGACGCCTGAACGTCGCTACCGGATCTGGTGCGATCCGAGTTTCGGTCCGTACTTGAGCGAGTCCTTAGGCGCGGTGGTCAATGAATGCGGTGGAAGAATAACGGGAGACGCTGGATGAATCAGCAACAGGCAAAGAAATTTTTCGAACAGCACAAGACTCGCTACGTCCTGGCGCAGTTCGTGGACATCCACGGCGCCGCGAAGGCCAAGGCTGTGCCGGTTGAGCATCTGGACATGGTGCTCACCGACGGAGCAGGCTTCGCGGGTTTTGCGCTGTGGGGCTTCGGCATGGGTCCGGAGGGTCCGGATTACATGGCAGTCGGCGATCTGTCGACACTGCAGGACATACCCTGGATGCCGGGCTATGCGCGCCTCATTTGCAATGGAGTGGTCAACAAGAAGCCGTACGCCTACTGCTCCCGCGTCGCGCTGCAGGCGCAAATTGCGCGCCTGACCGAACGCGGACTCACCATGTACACCGGCATTGAGCCGGAGTTCATGCTGCTTGCGCGACGCCCAGATGGCAGCCTCGGGCCCGCCGATACCACCGATAATCTGGACAAGCCCTGTTACGACTACAAGGGACTGTATCGCAGCCGAGAAGTACTGGATGAGATGGTGGCCGGACTTCGCGCCGTCGGTATCGACGTCTATCAAATCGATCACGAAGACGGCAACGGCCAGTTCGAAATCAACTTCACCTATGCGGATGCACTCAAATCCGCCGACAACTTCACCTTCGTCAAAATGGCCGCGAGCGAGATCGCCCATAAGCACGGCTTGACGGCAACCTTCATGCCCAAGCCATTCGCCAATCGTGCCGGCAGCGGCGCGCATTTTCATGTGTCGCTGGGCACGGCCAAGCAGAAGAACGCCTTCTATGACAAGAGCGACAAGTCGGGTATGGGGCTGTCGACCATGGCCTATCATTTCCTGGGAGGAGTTCTGCATCACGCGCGCGCGCTGTGCGCCGTGGCCGCGCCGACCGTGAATTCCTACAAGCGTCTGGTCGTCGGCCGCGCGCTGTCGGGCGCCACGTGGGCTCCCGCCTACATCGCCTACGGCGACAACAACCGCACCGCTTGCGTGCGGGTGCCGCATGGACGGCTTGAAATCCGGCTGCCGGATGCTGCGTGCAATCCCTATCTCGTGTCCGCCGCCCTGATTGCCGCAGGCCTCGACGGCATAGATAAAAAGCTCGATCCAGGCAAGGCGCAGAACATCAACCTGTACGAACTGTCTCTCGAGGAATTGGCGGCCAAGGGCATCAAGGTCTTGCCGCAGTCGCTGAACGAGGCCGTCGACGCGCTGCAAAAGGACACGCTGATCTGCGATGGGTTGGGCAAGGAACTTGCCCAGGAATTCATTCGCTTGAAACGCATGGAATGGACCGAGTATTCGCGCCATGTGTCTGATTGGGAATCACGCCGTTATCTGGAATTTTTCTAGGCGGCAACTGAGGCGTTAGGAGCTTAACTTATGTGCGGAATCGTCGGCCTTTTGGTCAAGAACCCTGCACTGCGCACTCAACTCGGCGCGCTCATGGTGCCCATGCTGGTAGGCATGACCGAGCGCGGCCCGGATTCCGCTGGGCTGGCCGTTTACACGGCACCGGTGTCCGAACGGCTCCATAAGATCAGCTTGTACAGCGGCGAGCATGCCGTCGACTGGTCGGGATTGCTGGCGCGCATCGCCGCCGAGTTCGCCCAAGTTCACGAAATCGCCACACATGGCAACCATGCTGTCTTGACCAGTTCTGCCGACCCGGATCTGCTCACTGCCTGGCTCGCGGTCAACGCGCCGATGATCGCCGTGCTCTCGGTGGGCCAGTCCATCGATCTATACAAGGACGTCGGTGCGCCGGCCGACATCGCCGAACGCTACGATTTCAAGTCGCTGCGCGGCTCGCATCTGGTAGGTCACACGCGCATGGCAACCGAATCGGCCGTGACACCGGCGCACGCGCACCCGTTCACCGCCGGGCGCGACTTTTGCCTGGTGCACAATGGCTCGCTGTCCAATCCGCATCTGGTGCGCAAGAAGCTGGAGCCGCTCGGCATCGAATTCGAGACCGACAACGATACCGAAGCCGCGTGCCGATTCTTCGAGTGGCGCCTCCGCGAAGGCGATGACTTGAAGACGGCGGTGCGGCGCGGCTTCACTGAGTTGGACGGGTTCTACACGTTTTTGATGGGCACTGACCGGGAACTGCTCATCGTCCGCGACGCATTCGCCTGCAAACCAGCGGTGGTGGCAGAGACCGACGACTACGTCGCCATTGCGTCGGAGTTCCGCTCGTTGGCGCATCTACCGAATATTTCTCGTGCCACGCTGTTTGAGCCCAAGCCGGAGGAGATCTATTCATGGCGAATTTGAAGCCATTGCATCAGGCGCGCGAATTCGATCTCGCCCGAGATAGTCTGCGGGATTTAAATTCATTCCTGCACCGACAAGGGTTGGGCCAGGTGGGAGCGCAGATTCAGGTAAAGAACCCGGACGGTGCGCATTCGATTGCCGTGGGCCTCAATGCCGGTCTCGATGTGCAGATCTACGGGCATGTAGGCTACTACGTGGCGGGCATGAACAAACACGCCTCGGTCACCGTGCATGGCAACGCCGGCCCGGGCGCTGCCGAGAACATGATGTCGGGGCGCGTGCACATCAAGGGATTCGCCTCCACCGCCGCCGGCGCATCGGCGCATGGCGGTCTGCTCGTCATCGATGGCGATGCCTCGTTACGCTGCGGCATCTCGCTCAAAGGCGCCGACATCGTCGTGGGCGGCAGCGTCGGCAGTTTTTCCGCATTCATGGCGCAGGCCGGCCGCATCGTGATTTGCGGCGACGCCGAGGATGCACTCGGCGATTCACTGTACGAAGCGGTGATTTATGTGCGGGGCACGGTCCGCTCGCTGGGCGCCGACGCACGCTTCGAGCCCATGACCGATACGGACCGCGCCACGGTCAATAACCTGCTTGGGCAGGCAGGTCTTAGTTACGACGCCGCGGAATTCAAGCGCGTGGCCTCGGCCAAGAGTCTGTATCACTGGCATGCCGATGCCGATCAGGAGTATTGATATGACGGGTCCGCAGCTGCAGGAATCGGCCGGCTTCGATCGATCGACGATCGATTACATTCAACGCGCCGCGGCCAGTGGTCTGTACGAGATCCGCGGCTTGGGCGCAAAACGACGCGTGCCGAACTTCGACGATTTGCTATTTCTGGCCGCGTCGCTGTCCCGCTATCCCCTGGAAGGCTACCGGGAACGCTGCGCGACCAAGACACTGCTCGGCACACGCTTCGCGACCAAGCCAATTGAGCTTGCAATCCCGATCACCGTCGCCGGCATGAGCTTCGGTGCATTGTCGGCGCGGGTGAAGGACGCGCTGGGCCGCGCCGCGACCGAGGTGGGCACGTCGACGACGACGGGCGACGGCGGCATGACCGCCGAGGAGCGTGCCTCGTCGAAGACCTTGATCTACCAGTGCCTGCCGTCGCGGTATGGGTTCGATCCTGATGACGTGCGGCGCGCAGACGCGATCGAGATCGTGATCGGCCAGGGCGCCAAGCCCGGCGGCGGCGGCATGCTGCTGGGGCAGAAGGTCAATCCGCGGGTGGCCCGCATGCGCACACTGCCCGAAGGCGTCGATCAGCGCTCCGCGTCGCGCCACCCGGACTGGACGGGACCCGACGACCTCGTCATCAAGATCAAGGAGCTGCGCGAGATCACCGATTGGGAAAAGCCGATCTATGTCAAGGTCGGTGCCACGCGCGTGTTCAACGACGTCAAGCTTGCCGTGCACGCGGGCGCGGATGTCATTGTAGTCGACGGCATGCAGGGAGGCACCGCGGCCACGCAAACCGTGTTCATCGAGCATGTGGGAATACCCACCCTCGCAGCACTGCGCCAAGCCGTCGATGCATTGGACGATCTCAACATGCGCGGCACGGTACAGCTGGTGATTTCGGGCGGCATCCGCAGCGGCGCCGACGTTGCGAAGGCGCTCGCCATGGGCGCGGATGCGGTCGCGATAGGGCAGGGAGTGTTGATTGCCTTGGGCTGCAACAGCGATTCCTACATTGTCGGTGGTGAGCATGTGTCTGCGGTCGATGACTATGCGCGGCTAGGCACGGCCCCCGGGTTCTGCCATCACTGTCATACTGGGAAATGCCCAGTGGGAGTCACGACACAGGATGCGGCGCTGGAATTGCGCTTGGATCCAGCCGTGGGCGCCAAGCGACTGAAGAACTACCTGAAGACCGTCAATATGGAATTGACTACCATCGCACGCGCCTGCGGCAAGCAGGATGTGCATCACCTCGAGAAAGAAGACTTGGTGGCGCTGACGGTCGAGGCTGCTGCGATGGCGGGAGTTCCGCTCGCCGGCACCTCGTGGATACCGGGAGGGCCGCGTTAGGCGCGGCCTGCATAGGCGCGGCCTGCATAGGCGCGGCCAGGATCGCGCGCTCAACAACAGTATTTCACCCATGAGGTGCGGGCATGATTCTGGAATTTGCACAATTAACCATTCGTCCGGGCAGCGAATCGCAGTTCGAGACTGCCTTTCGGGAGGCCATCAAGGTTCTGGGCAGCAGCAAAGGATATTTGTCCCACGAGTTGCGGCGATCGATTGAGACGCCGAACCGCTACGCGCTGATGGTGCAGTGGCAGACATTGGAGGATCACACGGTGGGATTTCGCGGATCGCCGGTCTTCACCCAGTGGCGGGCGCTGGTGGGACCGTTTTTCGATTCGCCGCCGGTGGTGGAACATTTTGCCCCGTCGCGCGCAGCGGCCTAGGGGATCCTTGGTACACTACGCTGGCGTAAAGGGAGACCGTCGTTGCCGCCAATCGCCATTAGTTCGCCGTGATCTCTGCGTTTTGCGATTGGCTCGTGGCGACCTCCCTCAGCCGCACATTTCAGGAATTAACCTGGTTCGTGCCGCTGGTGCAGAGCGTGCATATACTGTGCATTGCCGTCGTCCTGACGTTGGTTGCCATGACCGACCTGAAAATGCTCGGAGTCCAGGTGGGCTCGCAGTCCCTGTCGGAAATGGTCTCCCAATCGATGCCGTGGGTTTGGACTGCCTTGGTCCTGCTGCTGACGACTGGAATGCTTCTCACCATCACTGAACCCGCCCGCGAACTCTTGAACAACATGTTTCGGATCAAGATGTTGATGGTATTGGCGTTGGTTGGTGTCCTCAAAATCATCCAATCCCGCCTGCGCGACCGGCCGGACTATTGGTCGCTGTCGCCACGCCGCAGAATCGCCGCGCGCGTAGTCGGCGCGGCGTCGCTCATCCTCGGGGTCTGTATCGTCATTGCGGGGCGCTGGATCGCCTATGTCTAAGCGCGCGTCCGCCGCTCGCGGATCACGCTAGCGCATGGCTCTCGTAGAAGCCTGCGAATGGCTGCAAAGTCTGGCATTTCCGACACTAATCCGCGAGTCGGATTGGCTGTTCCCGAGCATCGAAACGGTTCATGTGCTCGCCCTGGTCCTGGTCGTCGGTTCCATATCGATGGTGGATCTTCGACTACTCGGGCTGGCGAACCGTTCGCGCGCCGTTAGTCAGGTCATGGCGCAGGCGTTGCCCTGGACCTGGTCGGCTTTTGGGGTAGCGGCACTCGCCGGGTTGCTGCTTTTCTCATCCAAGGCCGTGACTTATTATTCGGACCTGCCGTTCCGCATCAAAATGGTTTGTCTGGTGTTCGCCGGCATCAACATGGCGTACTTTCATCGGTTCACCCATCGGCGGCTGGCAAAAGCTGACATGGGCGCACCTCCCGCGGCAGCCAGGGTTGCGGGCGGCGTCTCGCTGCTGCTGTGGATCGTCATCGTCGGGGCCGGACGATGGATCGGATTCACGACCTGACTCTGCGCCGTAACCATGACCGTCATCCTCAGCATCGACGATCTGCGTAAACTGGCGCGAAAACGTGTGCCGCGGGCTATATTCGACTACGCCGCAGGCGGCTCCTACGAAGAACGCACACTGCTGCGCAACACGGCGGACCTCGACGCCATGACATTTCGCCAGCGAGTCATGGTCGATGTGTCCAATGTCTCGCTGGCGACGACGCTGCTCGGGCAACGGGTATCCATGCCTCTGGCCATTGGTCCGACCGGGCTGGCGGGACTGTTTCACGCGGACGGCGAAATATTGGCCGCGCGGGCCGCGGCGGCCTGCGGCATTCCGTACTGCATGAGTACCATGTCGATTTGCTCGATCGAGGATGTTCGCGCGGCGACGCAGCGGCCGTTCTGGTTTCAGCAATATCTGATGAAAGATCGCGGATTCAATGCAGAGCTCATCGATCGTGCTGCCGCCGCTCAATGTTCCGCACTCATGCTCACCCTCGATCTGCAGGTGCTGGGCGAACGCCGCCGAGATCCGCGCAACGGCCTTACAATCCCGCCACGGCTCACTTGGCGCAATGCCCTGGATATGGCTTCGAAACCAGCCTGGGCGCTCAAGGTGCTGTTCGGCAAGCGACGCACTTTCGGCAATTTGATGGGGCGTATCGGCGGTCCGGGTGGAATTGGCACTTTGTCGGAGTGGACCGCCAGCCAGTTCGACGCATCGGCGAATTGGCGCGACGTGGAATGGGTGCGCAGCCGCTGGCCTGGAAAGCTCATCCTCAAGGGAGTGCTCGACGCTGACGATGCGCGGCTCTGCCTCGCTGCCGGTGCGGATGCCATCGTCGTATCCAATCACGGCGGACGGCAACTCGATGGGGCGCCGTCATCCATTTCCGTGTTGCAAGAGGTAGTTGCTGCCGTCGACGGTCGTTGCGAGGTCATGTTCGACGGCGGTGTCCGCTCCGGCCAGGATATTGCAAAAGCGCTTGCGCTGGGCGCCCGCGGTACGTTGATCGGCAGATCATTTCTATATGCCTTGGCGGCGGCAGGGGAGGCGGGAGTGACCAAGGCCGTCGACATCATGCGCAATGAACTGCGCGTCACCTTGGCGCTTACCGGAACGTCGAGCATCGACGCTGTCGGGCCGCATATTTTGCGTCTCTGACGCCGGCCGGGGTGGCGGCGCGAGTCATCAAATCATCGGCAGTGCGCGCGGCGGCTTGCCGCGGGGAAATGCGGCGTCGATGCTCGCCAGTTCGGTATTGCTCAATTCCAAAGCACTCGTCGCCGCGTTCTCGGCGACATGATCAATACTGGATGCTTTGGGAATCACGAAGACCTCGGGGTGGCGCAACAGGAACCTCAACGCCACTTGTCGCGCGGTCGCATCATGAACGCGGGCAACCTCGGCAAGCACCCGGCCTTGCTTGGTTCGCGCATCGAACGCGCTTGTCGATTGGCCGAAGGGTGTGTACGCAACCACGGCAGTGCCGTGCTCTTGGCACCAGGGCAGCACCCCATGTTCTATGGCGCGCTCCTGCAGGTGGTACAGCACCTGATTGCACGCCGGATGTCCCGGCCCCGCGATGGCGGTCACTTCGTCGAGGTCGGCCACATCAAAATTGCTGACGCCCCACGCCAGGATCTTGCCCGCGCGCACCAGCGCGTCGAAGGCCGCGATCGTTTCCTCGAGAGGGTAGCGGCTGCGCCAATGCAGCAAATAGCAATCCAGATGATCGGTGCGCAAGCGTGCCAGGGATTTCTCGCAGGCCGCGAGAGTGCCGCGTTTCGAAGCATTGCTCGGAAGCACCTTGGACACCAGAAAGACTTCATCGCGCCTGCCGGCGATCGCCTTGGCAATGAGGGATTCCGAGGCGCCTGAGCCGTACATCTCTGCCGTGTCGATGTGAGTCAGCCCCAGATCGAGTCCACGTTGCAGGGCCGCGAGGGCCGTGTCGGCCGATTGCTCGATGTTCCAAGATCCCTGGCCAATGGCAGCCACCGGGCGGCTCGTGCTGCCAAAAATGCGCGGGGGATCCTTATCGATCATGCCCCATGTTCGCGGAGCGTCAGCGGCGCGTCAAACACCTCACGACGCCCCTCTGTAGGCTGCCGTAACACGGTCATTGGATTTCACGACGGAGATTGGGGTATACATACAGAGCCTTAGAAGCTCGTAATGGTTCTTCGTTGGGGGAATCTCGAACATGACGATGCCGGCCGTCCAGGAGGGATACCGCAGCGAGCTGGTATGGGATTTCATGCGCGCCTCCCCGGTCCGCCGGGTCGCCTCACTGCTTGCCTTCGCTCTGATCTATTCGCTGCTCATGATTCTGGGTTTGATCCTGCGCGAGAGCTCGCAGCACCTGACAATTTTATGGCCGGCCGCCGGCATGCTCTTCATGGCGCTTTGGTTCTCGCCGCGACGCAATTGGGTCTGGATACTGGGGGTCCAGATGATTGCGGAATTGGCGATCGACGGCCTGCGCTCCGAGCACTTTACCTGGCGGCAATACGGTCCATACATTCTCGCCAATTCCCTCGATGCCGTGGTGGGCGCGCTGGTGGCCGGCCGCCTCATGTCCGCTCCTGAACTTCCTCGAGTTCGGCATGTACTGCAGTTCCTGGCGGCGGTGGCCATCGGCGCGGCAGTCAGCGCGGTACTCGGTGCCTTCGGCTCAGCGCGCCCGTTGGAGGGCGCCAAATACCTGAGTGAATGGCAGTTGTGGTGGGCCGGAAATTGGGTGGGATCCTTATGCGTCGCGCCCGTCATCATCACCTGGGCGATTCGCTGGCGCATCCCCGAAATCGCGGCTCCGTCAGCGCGCGTGCCCGAGGTGGCGCTCATCGGCTGCGCGCTGGTCGGGATGACGATTTGGGTGTTTTCGGCTGCGCCGGGCAGCGTCGCCACGATTCTCGATCTGCCTTTCATTCTTCTCGCACTGGCGATCGTTGCGGCATTTCGCTTGCCGCCTCGTTGGTGCACGACGTTCGCGGCAGCGTCGGCGATCCTATCATCGTACTTTGCGAGCCGCGGCTTGGGACCCTTTGCCGACGATGCGAATGCCTTCGTACGAGTAGGCGCACTGCAGTTGTATCTGGCTACCCTGATCGTGATCAGCTTTATGCTGTCGATCGTGCTGCTGGAAATGCGCAATACGGTGCAGCTGCTGCGCACCAGCGGCGAACGCTACCACAACTTCGTCGAACAGAGTTCCGAGGCCGTGTGGCGCATCGAGCTCAGCTTGCCCATGGCGCCCGACCTTTCCATCGCCGGGCAGATCGAGTGGCTGCGCGAGCATGCCTATGTCGCCGAATGCAACTTGACCTATCTGCGTCTCAACCGCCAGTTGGGGCTGGCCGACACCGATGCGCGCCTGTGGCGCGCCGATGTGCCTTGGTCCGCGATCTTCCTCGACAATATCGAGCCCGCATCGCGTCGCGGCTACTCGATGGACGGGCTGCAATTCACCACTGCAACCGGCACCCGGCCGCTCACCTATATCACGGGATTTCGCGGCGTCGTCGAGGACGGGAAATTGGCGCGCGTCTGGGGCGTTGCCCGCGATGTCACCGAATTGGTCGAGCTCAACGACCGTCTGCGGCAAAAGCAGGATCGATTGCAGGTGTATGCGCGGCAGTTGGTCGGCGCCGAGGAACGCGCCCGCCGTGCGACGGCCGTGGATTTGCACGATGGGATAGGGCAGCAATTGGTGGGTCTTGCCATGACGCTCGAGGCGGCGGCCGCGCGCTCGAGTCCCGAAGTGCGGCTGCTGCTCGGCGAGGCAATCCATGCGGTGCGTGAAGTGCAGTCGATCACTCAGCGGGTGATCGCCGATTTGAGTCCGCCGGGACTCTACGAACTGGGTCTGGAGCCCGCCCTCAAGTGGCTGAGCGTCTACATGCGCGGCAAGGACAACTTGCAGGTCGAGCTTCAGGTCGCCGCCGATGCTGCGGCCTACGATCTCGAACTTCGAGTGCTCATCTTCAAGCTCATACGCGAGTTGCTGCGCAATGTCGTCAAGCATTCAGGGGTGCAGTCGGCGTCGGTCACGGTCACCCAGTCGCCAAAGGAGCTGCGGGTCGTCGTGGAGGATCGCGGCGTCGGATTCGAATGGCAGCTCAGCCTATTCGAACCGCGCACGGAGGGGTTCGGATTGTGGAGTGTCGCGGATCGGGTGCGCGCCGCCGCCGGGGAGATGACGGTGGATACCGCGCCGGGACGCGGCTGCCGTGTGTCCGTGGTGTTTCCGCATAACGCAGTCGTTCCGCTGTTGCAACACCCGATTCCGCGCGCTGAGGATCGCAAACCGGGAAACATTCGATCAGCCGCGCTCTGATTCGTTCTTCGCCAGGCGCAGCGACATGCGCAGCGCAGCTTCGCGGCCTTGGTAGTACCCCTGCACCACGCCCAGCTGATCAAACCCCAGGCACTGATAGAAAAAGCGCGCCGCTTCGTTGTGAGTGCGCAATTCCAAGTTGATGCGAAACACACCGGCTTCGATCGCGGTCGCCCTCAGCCAGTCCATGAGTTGCCGTCCCAAACCCTGCCGACGATGATCCGGCGCCACCGCGAGCAAATTCAAGTGCGCCACCTCATCGCCGAAATGCATGATGGCGAAGGCGGCAATCCGCTGCTCGCGGCGTGCGACCACCACCGAGGATTCCGGGCCGGAAATGAAGTGCTGCACCCGCGCGGGCGTCCATGACCAGGTCAGGCCCTGCTCGATCAGATCGCGCGACATCTCGGCAATCTCACGCGCATCCGCGCTGCGGGCCAGGCCCAATATCGCAATTTCCGACACGCTCAATGTACCTCGTTCTTGATGCGCGGCGCAGCTCGCCGCGGCAGCCCCCGCCGGCATGGCCGTTATCCTCGGCCGTACCGAACTCTGGCACAAATACGGTTCCACCGTCGAGCAGCGGCCCATGATCTGGGCGACCATGCAGGAGCCCTTGAAGGCGGGTCCTAGCGGCTACGGTAGCGATCGGTGGCGAGCACCAGCTCGTGGGTGTTGCCCGCCTCGAATGCCGAATGTCCGGCATCCGGCACGATACGCAAGTCCGCCTCCGGCCAGGCGCGATGCAAAGCCCAGGCGCTGGTTGCCGGACATACCACATCGTAACGTCCCTGCACGATGGTGCTCGGGATGTGGCGGATCCGCGGCACGTCGTCCAGCAACTGGCTTTCGCTGCGCAGGAAGCCTCGATTCACGAAGTAGTGGCACTCGATGCGCGCCACGGCCAGCGCAAATTGATCTTCTCCCCACTTCCTGATGTTGTCGTTATTACTGTGCAGGAAGCTGGCCGACGCTTCCCATATCGACCAGGCGCGTGCCGCCGCCAATGCGGCGCGCTGATCGCTGCCGACCAGGCGCTTGTGGTAGGCGCTCAAGAAATCGTCGCGCTCGTCCAGCGGGATGGCGTCGCGATAGGCTTCCCAGCCATCGGGGAAAATCTCTGAGGCGCCGTGCTGATAGAACCAGCGGATTTCCGCGTAACGCAGCAGGAAAATCCCGCGCAAGACGAGTTCACTGACGCGATCGGGATTGGCCTCCGCATAGGCCAATGCCAAGGTGCTGCCCCAGGATCCGCCAAATACCAGCCAGCGTTCGATTCCCAGGTGCTTGCGCAATCGTTCGATGTCGGCGACCAGATGCCAGGTCGTGTTCTCGACCAGGCTTGCGCTGGGGCGGCTGCGTCCGCAACCGCGCTGATCGAACACCACGATGCGGTAGTGCAGTGGGTCGAAGAACTGCCGCGCGCGCTTGTCGGATCCGGCGCCAGGCCCGCCGTGTAGAAACACGGCCGGTTTGCCCGCCGGATTGCCGCATTCCTCATAATAGATCTCATGCACGTCGGAGACGCGCAAGAAGCCGTGTCTAAAGGGCTCGATCGCCGGATACAACTCGCGGCGTGGGGCAGTGCGCGGTCCGGGGCGGGAAGCTTCGCGCGCCTTGGCGGGGCGGTTCGTGGATTGGGCGGCATACTTGACCGGCTTCTTCTTGTCCGTGATGCGCGTTGGCGCAACCCGCCCTGCGGCGCGAGATTTGACCGCCGCGCCTTTTTTCTTCTTCATCACTTATCCTCTTTAAATCTTACTATTTATTGTCTCGAAACCATCGGGCCGAGCGGCCGTCCGCCGAGCAGATGCAAGTGCAGGTGGTACACCTCCTGACCGCCATCCGCGTTACAGTTGATGATCAGCCGAAACCCGCTGTCCGCGATACCCTGCTGCCGCGCCAGATCTCGCGCCACGATAAACATGTGCCCGATCAACGTTCCATCCTCGTCGGCAATATCGTTTGCGGTGGGAATGGGCTTGTTCGGAACGATCAGTATATGCACCGGCGCGGCGGGCCTGATGTCCAAAAACGCGATCACGCGCGAGTCGCGGTAGACCACATTGGCCGGCACTTCTCCGGCGATGATTTTCTCGAAAAGCGTAGGCATTTCAAGGCCTCCGAGACTTCTGGGAGCTCAAGGTTAGCAGGAACTGCGTCACCCCTCGGAATTGCCGTGCCGCGGTGACCCGCCGTAATAGTAATAGGAACGATTCTCATGTAGAATTGCATTCATGTCGAAGACCCCGCAAATTCGCATTCCAGCCCCAGAATCCACGGAGATCCGACTGACGGATCTCGGCATCGGGACGCGAGCCCGGGTGGTTTCAATCTCCTCTGCCGAGACCGCGGCTCCCGAATTGGGACGCCGCCTGGCGGAATTGGGCTTTCTGCCCGGCGAAGCTGTCCGAATAGTCGCCCGAGGGTTGATGGCGCGGGCGCCCATTGCCGTCCGCGTGGGTACGGGCACGTTTGCTCTGCGGATTTTCGAGGCCGCCTGTATCCGTGTTTGCCCGGAGCAGTCTCAGCCCGCCTAACTCCATGGACGCGTCGCGAAGCGCTCCGAGTCCCCTTATCGCGTTGGTTGGAAACCCCAACTGCGGCAAGACGGCGCTATTCAACATTCTTACCGGCAGCCGCCAAAAGGTCGCCAACTATGCCGGGGTCACGGTGGAGCGCAAGGAAGGCTCGTTACGCACGCCTTCCGGGTTCAAGGTACGCATCCTGGATTTGCCGGGCGCCTACAGTCTCGATCCGCTGACTCCGGACGAACAAGTTACTGCCGACGTATTGCTGGGTCGCCGTGCCGGCGAGAGCCAACCGGACTACGTGGTCTGCGTCACCGATGCCACCAATCTGCGCCAGAATTTGCGCCTGGTGTTGAGCTTGAAAAGACTGGGTCTGCCGATGGTGGTCGCGCTCAACATGACCGACATCGCGCACCGCAAAGGCATTGTGATCGATGCCGAACGCCTGGCTAAGGAATTGGGCGTGCCCGTGGTCGAAACCATCGGCGTGAAGGCGAGCGGCGTGCGCGAACTGATCAAGGTGCTCGATGGAGCCGTGATTCCGCAGCGCGCGCTCGAGAGCGCAAACGGTAATCCGCCGGTATGGCGCACTCCGAGCGCGGCGGATATCGAGCACGACCAAGCCGAAGTGCGCAGGATCCTAGGATTGGTGGGAGGCGAGCGGCTCGACGTCGAGACCCTCAGCGATCGTGTAGATGCCATCGTGCTGCATCCGGTGCTGGGGCCTCTGATCCTCGCCGTCATCCTGTTTCTGGTGTTTCAAGCGGTGTTCGCCTGGGCGCAGGTGCCCATGGACGCCATCAAATTTGGCGTCGCCGCATTCGGCAATTGGCTGGGTGCCGCGCTGCCCGCGAGTCTGCTGCGCGATCTGTTAGTCAACGGAGTGCTGGCCGGGGTCGGCAGCGTGTTGGTTTTCCTGCCGCAGATCATTATTTTGTTCTTCTTCATCTTGGTGCTCGAAGAATCGGGCTACTTGCCGCGCGCTGCGTTTCTCCTCGACCGAGTGATGGGCAGCGTCGGCCTGTCGGGACGGGCGTTTATTCCTTTGCTGTCGAGCTTCGCCTGCGCTATTCCCGGAATCATGGCGACGCGCACCATCCAAAATCCGCGGGATCGGCTGGCAACGATCATGATTGCGCCGCTGATGACCTGTTCCGCGCGCCTGCCGGTGTACGCGTTGATCATCGGCGCCTTCATCCCGCGGCACACGGTCTGGGGTGGCTTGGAACTGCAGGGGCTGGTGCTGTTCGCGCTGTACGTCATCGGCGTCGTGAGCGCCATGGCGGTGGCCTTCGTGCTCAAACGCAGCGGTACGGGTGGCGGTTTTCAGGCGCTGATGCTCGAACTGCCGGCTTACCACTGGCCGAACTTGCGCAATCTGGTTCTGGGCCTTTGGCAGCGGGTCGAAATATTCATGACCCGCGTCGGCACCATCATTCTCGCGCTCATGGTGATCCTATGGGCGCTGAGTTCATTCCCCGCACCGCCGCCCGGAGCTGCGGGGCCGCCGATTCAATACAGCATCGCCGGACACTTGGGAGCGTGGCTCGCGGTGATTTTTGCACCCATTGGCTTCAACTGGCAGATTTCGATCGCTCTGGTACCGGGACTGGCGGCCCGAGAGGTCGCAGTCGGCGCACTCGGCACCGTGTACGCGCTGTCCGCGACCGGCAACGACGTCAGCGGCGCATTGACGCCGCTAATCGCCCAGTCCTGGAGTTTGCCCACTGCGTTGTCGCTGCTGGCCTGGTATGTATTTGCACCGCAGTGCCTGTCGACCCTTGCCACCGTCAAACGCGAGACCAATTCCTGGCGCTACCCGCTGATGATGGCGGGCTATATGTTTGCGTTGGCCTATGTCGGCTCGTGGATCACCTTTCGCGTCGCGACGGCGCTGACGAGCTGAGGGAACACGAATCCTCATGAACAGCGTACTCGATAACTCTTTGGTGGGACTCGCGTTGCTGGCGAGCGCGGGCTACGCCGTGATGAAGCTCGGTCCGCGCAGCCTGCGGCAGCGTGTGCTCAAGGGATTGAGCAGAGTGTTCGCCTCAGCGCCGGCCTTCTTAAACCTGCAGCGAATCTCTGGGTGGCTCGATGCCGCATCGGCCGGCAAGGTGCAGGGTGCCTGCGGCGGCTGCGACGGTTGCGGTTCGGAACAAACGCCGGTGCAGCAGACGGCCGCGCAGAAATCGGCGCCGTCTGAAGTGAGAGTGCCGGTGGGGAAAATCGGGCGGCGCGCGAATACGGGCGAGCAGGGCGGCTGAGCAGCGGCGCTGCCGATACTCAAGCTCAGATCGATGATCGCGGACCCGGCGACCGCCGGCAGCGTCAGCAGACGATGCCGAACGACGTCACGGCCGATCACAAGAAAGGCAATCTGCCAGGCAATACTGAATCGCCGCGGTGCATAAATCGATACGCCGAACGGTATCAATGATGCGGAGATCGCGGATTGTGCTGCGCCGAACGTCCGGGCAGGCGCGGGCGCACAGCAGCGGTGTTAGAGATCAAACTCCCGTCGACCGTGTTGACCTCCGGCTCGTTGGTCTCGGCCCTTGTAGTGCCTAAAAATGCCCTCTCGATCCACCAGACGCCGATCCTTCGCTCGCCTATCCTCATGGTGCTTATACCGGCACTCACAGCACGCAGCATCGCAACCAGCGACCGGAAAGCGCGGCGCTTCAGCGGAGAGCCATCGCTTTTCGGTGAGATCCTGAACGGCGGCACAGTTACCGGCACAAGGCACAATGGACACGGCATACCAGGGCGACGCCGGGTGACGTTTGGCACCTACCCGTAACTCCTTGAGTTCTGCGTCTTTGGTGCTCGCGAGTTTCATCATCCCTGCACCCCCTTTGTCAATACCGATGTGCCGCCCCTACTCGGTAGGCTCGCTGTCCCAGGATAGAGTCAGCCATTATCCGCTTAAATTCAATCTGTGCTGCGCAGCCGGGACTTAATTCCGCGTGCAGTCACAACTGCGCCCGGGGCCGAGCCGGCTCCCCGGGCCGGCAACCCGATCTCAGAAATCGACTTCGCCACGACCAGTGTCATCTTGACGAGGTTGAAGGAGTCGTAGCGCCCCAAGCCTGAGAACACGCCCCACAATGTCTTGCCATCGCCGCTAATCCACTTTGCAGGGAATCGCAGGCCGAGATAGTCACCATACGACTCTGGCCCGAGGTTGCCCCAGGTGTCGTAGTACCCCACCGTCGACCAAGGGCCCCAGGGATGGGGTCCTTCAAACAGCCCGACCCGCTCCGCCGAATTGTCGGCCGCGGCGCCACCTGGGAAATGCCCCGATGTGAGCAGAAACCGACCAATGGGCGCGTCGTAGACCACGTCAATGGCCGCGCCGTTGGGATCGACAAAAACGGGCCCAGCATCGGCCTCCGCTGTTGACCAGGAGGTCGGAGCACCGCTCGCATCGAGACCCGTGAGGTATTGGCAAACACCCTGCAAATTTGGATCGAAGGTCACCTGGGTGTTGAGTACCCGTTTCAGGTAAACGCGTGATTCATCTGCGGGGCGCCGGTAGTAGATATAAATAAACGAGTCGAGCGAGCCGCGGTTGTCCTGGCCGAAGTTGAGAAAGGTGCCGAGCGGACCGCCGGCCCACGGGGCGCGTCGCCAAGTGTGGCCAAGGTCGGTAGACCAGATCAGCGTGCGCAAAGGACCAGCGCCGCTGTGACGAATCGGATCGGACGTGTTATCAGTGGTCCATAAGGCTCCATAGGCATACAGAACCCCGTTGACACTGATCATTGTGTCGACCTTCCCGCCAAAGCTCGCCGCGCTCTCGGCGTAATCCGGCGCGGCACCCCAAACGTTACGGCCGAAAAACCCCCGGGGGTTGTTTGGGTCCGGAAAGCCGGCGATGCGCACGAAGCCCAGGCTGACCCGTCCGACATAGTCGCTGTCACCATCGAATCCGCCGCCATCCCCCCATGCGCAATAGAGGTTGGCGTCAGCTGCCCATGTGCACGGCCAGATATCGCTGCCGTGCGCTCGCCGCAGGTTGTCGACGGCGGAGAAGTCCCACTTGATATTGGTGATGAGGCGGCTGCGAGGGTACGGAACCGCATACACGCTTGGTGGAACGTAGTCATGGCGTGCCAGAAGGGCGCACCCTGACAACGCCAGGATAAACGGGACACCGAGGGCAAACGGGCGTCGCGCTCCACTTGCGCAACGCGATTGCCGCCAGAAAGGGTGCAAGGGCAGTTTCCAAGTCCGGGCCACGGTGCGACCAGTCTATCGCGCATCGCGCCTATTGAGGACTCCAAGCCTTAAAGGCGGATGGCGAATTCTGCAATGTTGTCGGCCGAAATGATTTTTTGAACAGCCCGATGAGGAAGATCGTAACGCCTGCGGATACCTTGCGGGAACTAAGCGGGTAGGTCTGCTGCCTTGCAAACGGCGGCATCGTCTCGCTGTGACGAAGAATGGGATGGCGATCAGGTGACAATAAGTCAAGAGATGCGGCATCGCAGCAGAAGGAGTAATTTATATCCGTGTCGTGAAGGGCTCCGCGGCACGCCGGGTTGGAACGGGGACGAACGGGGCATGCGGGCATGATCGTTGGACCGGGCAACGTCGTTGCGCTAGGACTGCAAACGAATCACCAAGGTTGTCATAACTTTGACGCGATTGAGAGGTACGTGTCACTGCTCGAGATTGCGGTGGCTGTGCGCGGCGATTACCTTGGTCGAGCCCCAAAATGTCACTGTATACTCTCTCGAGTTGTGGGTCGTGGTTGACTGGACGTCCGAAGCGTGAGGCAAACGATGGACATGGCTACGTCGCGCGGGTTCCGGAATCTTTGAGGAGTTGCCAGTCAATGAGCCATATCCGTCTGTTGGGGAACGGGTTGATCGCTGCGTTCGCGCTGCTGATCGTGACCGCGCCCGCCGGGGCCCAGACCCTTCCCGATTACAAGCTGCACCCGGGCGACAAGATCATCGTCGGCGTTTACGACGATCCAAAGCTGCTGCCGCAGGAGATGACCATCACGCCGGACGGCAAGTTCTCGTATCCACTGATGGGCGAAGTGACCGCCGGCGGCAAGACCGTCGAGCAGATCCGTCAAGAGATGGAGACCAAGCTTCGCAAGTACATCTCGGAGCCGATTGCCACCGTCATCGTGACGGGCGTTCAGGGCAACATCGTCTACGTGATAGGGCAGGTCAATAAACCCGGCTCCTTCATCATGAACCCGACCATCAACGTGCTGCAGGCGCTCAGTCTGGCCGGAGGCGGCAACCCCTATGCGAAGCTCGACAACATCATTGTGATCCGCAGCTCCGGCGCCTCTCAGCGCGTACTGACGTTTCGCTACGGCGCGGTGAGCAACGGCAAGGATCTGGCGCAGAACGTGCAGCTGGAGAGCGGTGATGTCGTCGTCGTCCCTTAAGATTATTCTGCTCGGCGTGCTGGGGTCGGGCACCGCCTCGGCGGCCCAGGTGTACATCCAACCGATCGCCAGCATCGGCGCGGAGGAGAATTCGAATCTGGACCTCGCGCCGGGCCCGAACCCGTGGGTGGCGGGATACCTGGCGAATATGTCCACCCTGTTTGGAATCTCGACTCCCAACAGCTCGACTACCATCCGGCCGCGGCTCGAGTATCGCGACTATCCGCAGGATTCGGCCAACAACCGGCTCGAGGGCGACCTCGAGTTGAACAGCTATTACAGGTCACAGCGCTCGCGCGGCAGTGTGTATCTCGGTTACGAACACCGTGACGAGTTCAACGCGGAACTTTCGCATGCGCTGTACAATGACATCGGACCGACCTCGCCGACGTCGCCCGAGACCGGCCGCACGCAGATCGGTGCGACCCGTACCAATCTCATTTTCCTGCCGGATTATTCTTACAATGTGACGGAGCGATTGTCAGCCGGTGTATCGGCCATTTACCAGCAGCTCAAATATTCCCCCCAGAACATTCACTCGGCCATCGATTTTCGCTACTACCAGGCGAAGGCCTATGTGCGCTGGGCGGTCGATCAGAGGACCGATCTGACCGTCGGCGGCTTCGGCTCGACCTACGAAGCCACGCATTTCCAATCGCATGCCAGCAGTGGCGGCGGATCGCTGGCAGTCAACACCAGTTGGACGCCGTTGTTCACCACCTCAGGCACGCTGGTATTCCAGCACACCAACGTGAACAGCCAGATCCCCACATTGTTCAGGGGTTCCGAGACTCCTTGGGGCCTGATGGTCTCCGCTGCCTACAAGGCGCCGCTCAATCAGTTCCGCCTGGATGCCGGGCGAATGATCACGCCGTCCGGCGGCGGCGGCATCTACGTCAACGAGCAGCTGCAATTTCAATATACTCGCAGCTTCACGCCGCGCCTCGATTTTACCGGTGCGGCCATAGCGCTGCGCACCCACGGTCTCACGTCGAACGTGAGCGGCGACGACCGGACGTACAGCCGCACCGTGCTTGATTTGAAGTACATGATGACGCGGACGTTCTTCGTACAGGGGGGGTATCAATTCTTTTGGCAGAAATATGAGCTCGACCCCGAAAGCGCGAACAACAATCGCCTGTACATCCGCTTCGGCTACCAGGGCTTCGGGCCTCGGTACTAGCAAGCATGGTCACCGATATCGCCACCGGTAATTACATGGCTGTGTTGCGTCGGCGTTCGGTCTATGTGGCGACCATCCTGCCCGCGATCCTGTTCGTGTGCGTGGTGGCCGCGTTCGGTATCCGCGCGAAGTACGAGGCCACCGCCACTATCATGCTCGAGCCTTCGTCGGTGCCTAAGGACATCATCGAAACGACCGTGCTCAGCTATTCGGATCAGGAAATCCAGATCGTGCAGGGCCGGGTGATGACGGTGGAGACGCTGCTGCCCATCGTCAACAGCCTCGATCCGTATCCGGACCAGCCGCAGCTCACTGCGGCCGACAAGGCGCAGAAACTGCTGGAGGACACAACGCTCGAGAAAGTGGATCCGGTGACCATGAAGCCCCAAGCCGAGTCGAACGCGTTTTCACTCCACTACGACAATCCGAATCCCGCGCTGGCCGTGGCCATCGACAACCGTCTGGCGCAGCTGTTCTTGACCTACAACCAAAAGCGGCGCACCGAGGCGGCTGGCGAGGCCGCCGGTTTCCTGGAGGTGCAGTCGACACAGGTGGTGCAGAAGATGCACCTGGTCGACGCCGAACTCGCCGCCCTGAAGGTCAAGTACGGCGAAGCGCTGCCGGAGTACATGCAGCGGAACCAGGCAACGATCGAGGACTCGCAGCGGCAGCTCGACGGCGTGCAGCAGCAGATCTTGGTCGCGCAGGAGAAGGAATCGGTGTTGAGCGTGCAGCTG
This sequence comes from Gammaproteobacteria bacterium, assembly GCA_040002315.1. GTDB lineage: Bacteria > Pseudomonadota > Gammaproteobacteria > Steroidobacterales > Steroidobacteraceae > Bog-1198. The sequence goes on along the minus strand of JBDUEQ010000015.1, from coordinate 42,845 downwards.
AGTCAGATGAGCCCGAATCTGATCACGCAGTCGGGCGACCTGACCGACATTGCCACGGTACGCGCCAAGCTCACCGAGGCGCAGCAGCGCTACACGCCGAATCATCCCGAAGTGCAAAGGCTGAAGCGGGCATTGGAAACGCTCATGGCGCAGCAGTCCGCAAGCGTGACAAAGAACGGTGTGGCGCTGCAGTCGAATAATCCCCAATACCAAATTACGGTGGCGCAGCTGCAGGCGGCGCGCAACTCACTGGCCAATTTGCAGGCCCTGGCGGCGCAGCTGCGCGGCAAGATGGAGCAGTATCGAAGCTTGGTGGCGCGCACGCCGGCCGCCGAACGCGAAGTGTCGGAGGTCCTGCGCCGCAAGGCGGTGATGCAGAACGAGTACCAGCGGACGCAGGACAAGCTGTCGAACGCCAATCTGGCAGAGACTTTCGAGAGTCAGCAAGGCGGCGAGCGATTCACTCTGCTGCGTGCGCCGGTGCTGCCGCATGCCCCGGCCTATCCGAACCGGGTGGGACTCATTCTTCTAGGACTCGTTCTGGGCGGCGCGCTCACCGGCATTGTTGTGGCAATATCTGAAAACATGGACCGCACGCTGCGCATCGCGCGCGACGCGACCATATTCCACGACGTGCCGGTGCTCGCCAGCATTCCCGTCATTCGTAATTCCCGCGACAAACGCCGGCGATTCCTCATGCTGGGCTCGTATGTCGTGGCCTGTTCGCTCGCGGTGCTGACGGCGGGCGCTGTGATAATATCGGCGCGCAACCGGCAAAATGCACTCCCGTCACTGCCTCCCATTGCGGCGAGTACTGAAGGCTCCACCCATGTCGATCGTTGAAAGCGCGCTGGCAAAGTCGCGGGCAGGACAGAAGGCGCGGCAGCCGATGCAGCGGCGCGGCGGCGACGATCCGGCCGCGCGGGTGCGCCAGGCTGCGGCCATCGATCCGGCTGCGCGCATCCGGCCCCAGCGAGCGACGCTCGACCCGAACATCTGCCGCCAGAGGCGGCTGCTGCTGCCGGGCGCCGAAGAGACCGACGGCGCGGCCGTTGCCGCGTACCGCATGCTGCGCACTCGATTGCTGCATCGCCTGCGTGCAAACCAATGGACCACCATCGCCGTCACCAGCGCCGATCAGAACGACGGCAAGACGCTCACCGCGCTGAACCTCGCGATGAGCTTGGCGCGCGAGAAAAGCCGCGAGATCGTGCTGCTCGACCTGGACATGCGCAATCCGAGCGTCTGCCGAACGCTCGGCGTGACGCCGCCTTTCGAACTGCGGCGCTTCCTCGAGACCGGCGAGCACGGTCAGGAAATGTTTCTCTCCGTCTGCAGCGAGAATCTACTGGTGGCTGGCAGCACCTCGCCGACCGAGCAGGCTTCCGAACTGCTGGCCTCGGCGCGGCTCGAGGATCTGCTCGGCCTGGTCATGCGCGGTGCAGTCGACCCCGTGGTCCTCATCGATCTGCCGCCGGTCCTGCTCACGGACGACGCCTTGGTGGTCGCACCAAAGGTCGACGCGTTTCTCATTGTCGCCTCCGAAGGCACGACCGAGCGCGCAGATATCGTCAAGACGATGGATTTGCTCAAGGAGTTCCCCATCGTCGGCGTGACGCTGAACCGCGCCGTCGATGGCATGCCCGGCTACAATTACGGCTATGAAACCGACGACAATGATGCTGCGGGCAAGGGAACCTGACCGGATCGGCGCCGCACCGGTCGTCGCGTGAGCTCTTTTTTATACGACCGCAGCAGGGCGCGCCGCTCGTTGTTCGACACCGTGGCATTGCGCATGCTGTCGCAGGTCACCACGGTCCTAGGCTACATCGTGCTGGTGCGTGCGTTGTCCAAGCAGGACTTCGGGGTGTTCAACCTGCTGTATTCCTTTATTCCGTTGGTGGGCACGGTGGCCTCCCTGGGACTGGAGCAGACCCTGCGGCGTTTTCAGCCTGAGTACCTGCGGCAGGGGCGCACCGGAGTGGCGGCGTGGTTGGTGCGGCGTGTGTCTCGAACTCGCCTGGGTGCCAATCTGGTCGTACTGATGGGCCTGCTGGCGGCGTGGAACTGGGTGGCGCCGCGGTTCGGTCTGAGTGCCTACCGCGTCGAGTTCGTCATGTTCGGCGTGCTGGCGCTATTGCACTTTCAAAGCCAGATATTGCAGCTATCGATGGCGTCATACATGCTGCATCGGTACAGCGTTGGGTCGACCGCCATGCTGTCGTTCTGGAAACTGATCTTCTACTCGACCATGGCCGCCGCCGGCAAGCTGACGTTGCCCATCGCTATCTGCGCCGACTTGCTTGCCTATGCGCTGATCTACGTGTTCCTGCGCGTGGTCTATCACCGCCACTGCCTATCGAAAGTGGCGGCGGTGCGCCGCCCGGAGGCCGACGAGCGCCGGCGTATGTTCCGCTACGGTCTGTTCAACAATTTCAACGACGCGGGAACGCTGTTCCTCGACTCGCGCATGGACAATTTCTTCATCGTCGGCTTCCTCAACGCCGTCTCGGTGGGGATCTATTCTTTCTATGTCCGGCTGAATGAGATGGCCATCAACATCATGCCGGTGCGGCTGTTCGACAATATCATCCAGCCCATGTTCTTCGCTGTGAAGCCGGCGGAGGCCGACCGCCGACTGCCGCAGTATTTCACGTTCCTGCTCAACATGAACCTGCTGGTGCAATGGCCCATCTTGGCGTACGGGGTTGCCTACCATGCCGAAATCGTGCAGGTGGCCTTCGGCGGCAAGTTTATCGAGCATTCCTGGCTGCTGCCGGCCATCCTCGGCTTTTCAACCCTGAACTGTTTCGCAGTACCAGTGTCGCTGGTAGCGCAATATGAGGAAAAAACCGCAATTCAGCTGCTCAGCAAGATTTTTGCGGGGTACAACGTTCTCGCCATGCTGGTGCTGATTCCCTACCTTGGACTGTACGGCGCGGCTATCGCGAGCGGCACGGCGCAATTTTTCAAGAACGGATTCGTGTGGTGGCATGTACGGCGGCGGGCCGTCTGGACGAATGCCGCCGCCTCGTTGGGAAGCAGCATGATCCTGTGGGGTGCGGCCGTGGGCTTTTGCGAACTCGTCAAGAACGAGTTCGCATGGCCTGCGCTCATCCAGCTGATCGTCGGCATCGCGGTGTTCGGTTGCGTGGGATTGATCTTCGTGCGCGGACCCATCCTGTGTCGCTCGGACCGCGATCTGCTGTCGAACCTGTTTCCCGGACGGGAAATGCGGTTGTTGCGCGTGCTGGGGCTTCTGGGTCCGTCCGTGCGCATTCGCGGCGCCCATTGAGGCAGCCGCAAGGCCATGAGTCGCTTCCGTCTGCTGGTTGTTTCCTCGGACACCTTTCCGCCGACCCGCGTCGACGTCGCGGTGCTGTTCGGCACCGAACTGGCGCAGCGCGGACACCAGGTCGATTGGGTTCTGCAAAGCGAGACGCGGTGTCCGCGCTCCTACGTGACCGTTTGGGGCGGGGGCCGCGCCTGGGTGGGCGCAACGGACCTGGGCACCTCCTTATATCACCGATTGCGCAAGCATACGCTGGGGCTGGTCAATGACCTGCGGCAGATCGTACGGCTGCGTGGCGGGGAATACGACGCCATCGAAATCAAGGACAAGTTTCTCGCCGGTGCAGTTGCGAGCGTCGCCAGCCGCCTGTGCGGCGTACGCTTCATCTACTGGCTGTCCTATCCTTTTCCGGAGAGCTATTTGCTGCGGGCGGCCGACGGTACGGCCCGCTATCCCTTCCTGTACCGGGTACGCGGCCTGATCTTCAAGTGGTTGTTGTATCGCTGGCTGCTACCGGCGGCGGATCACGTGTTCGTCCAGAGCGAGCAGATGCGCGCGGATGTCGCTGCCGAAGGCATTTCCCTGGCCAAACTAACCGCCGTGCCCATGGGCATCAGTGCGGAGCTGTGCGCACCCTTGCGACCGCCCGCCGTTCGACGGGTAATGCCCGCGAACGTGCCTTGCGTGCTGTACCTCGGCACTCTCGTTCAGGTGCGGCGGCTCGATTTTCTGATCCGTGCCTTCGCACGAGTCCGGAACGCCGTGCCCGCCGCCCTTCTGTATGTCGTCGGGCGCGGCGACGAACCCGAAGACGAGGCATTCCTCGAGCGCGAGGTCGCGCGGCTGGGGCTCGAGGATGCCGTAGTATTTGTCGGGCAGATGCCGCAGGCGCAGGCGCTAGACTACGTCGCGGAGGCGGATGTGTGCACCTCTCCATTCCACCCGACGCCCATTCTGCGCTCGACCTCGCCCACAAAGCTGATCGAATACATGGCACTCGGCAAGGCCGTGGTCGCCAACGACCATCCTGAGCAGAAGCGCGTCATCGAGGAGAGCGGGGCGGGGCTGTGCGTGCCCTACGACGAGGCGGCGTTCGCCCATGCGATCGTGACTCTGCTCGAGAATCCCGAGATGGCGCGACATATGGGCGAGCGGGGCCACCGCTACGCCGTCGAGCATCGCTCGTACCGCGTCATCGCCGACCTGGTCGAGCGCCGCCTTCTCGAGGTGGTGGCACCTCGATGCTGACCGCCGCGCGCACCCGCGTCTGCATCGTCAATCCCTTCGAGCACGGCGGCGGCGCCGAGTACCAGATCAGCCTGTTGATCGACGCGTTGGCGGACACCGGACGCTACGATATCCACTATCTCACGCACTTCGTGGACACGCGCAACCGCCCGCGGCGCTATGCGGTGGTACGAGTCGGCCGCGGCGGCGGCATTCCTCGCCTGGGCTATTTGGCTGAAGCCGGCTCCCTCTACCGAGCGCTGCAAAGGATCGACCCGTCCGTCATTTACCAGCGTGTTGCCTGCGGCTACACCGGCATCTGCGCATTCTACGCGCGTCGCCGCGGCGTGCCCATGGTGTGGCATGTGTCGCACGACACCGAGGTAAAGCGCCAGCATCTCGACAAAGCGCGCAACGTGCTCCGGCTCCGCTTGGAAAAATGGGCGGTCGAATCGGGCGTGCGCAACGCCGCTCGAATCGTCGTTCAGACCCAGCATCAGGCAGCGCTGCTGCGCGAAAATTACGGCCGCTCGGCGGACGCGGTGATTCCCAACTTTCATCCGCCCGCAAGCGAGCCGATCGACAAGTCGGGCCCGCTCACGGTGCTGTGGATCGCCAATCTGAAGCCGTGGAAGCGGCCGGAGATGTTTATCCAGCTGGCGCAACGCCTCAAGGATCGGATTGGCGTGCGCTTCGTCATGGTAGGCGGCGCATCCGCTTCGACGACTTGGCAGGACGCTCTGCTCGCGGACATACAAGCTACGCCGAACCTCACCTACCTTGGGGAGATCGACCAGCGCGAGGTCAACGTGCTGCTGGCTCGGGCTCATATATTCGTCAACACCAGCGTGTACGAGGGCTTTCCGAACACCTTCATCCAGGCGTGGCTGCGCGATGTCGCCGTGGTGAGCGCACAAGTGGATCCCGACGCCGCGCTGAGCGGCGGCGGCGCCGGCCTCGTCGCCGGGTCGCAGGAGGGCCTAGAGCGGGCGGTGCGCAGGCTGATCGACTCACCGGCAGAACGTCAGGACTTGGCGTCGCGCGGGCGCGCGCTCGCGCTGGCCCAGCATTCGTTGAACAATGCCGCGCGGTTGATGCGCCTGTTGAGCGAACCGCTACCGCAGAAAGGCTGATACCGCGCCGGCGACGACATCGGCCGCGAGGGCATTGGCCGCGGCATTCCAGTGCCCGTCGATGGGCATGAAATCGAGCCGCGTCCCGGTCGCAAGGGCCGCATCAAAGGCCTCAGTGAGACGTACCACCGCGAACCCGCTCTGTTCGGCGCGGTCGGCGAATTGATCGACGTCGCGTTGGCCGCCGGCCTCCACGCCTTGTTCCCGGCGGTAGCCGGGCGCGAGAACGAAAATCACCCGGGCGTCGCGAGCGCCTTCCAGGGCGTGGAACTCGCGCATCAGGAATTGCGTGGCCGGACCCGCGTCCGGGTGATCGCCGCATCCCGCATCAAAGGCGGCGGCGGTCTGGAGGTCCGGCGGCTGGTCCTGGTTGCGGCGCCAGCCCTTGTCCCAATTGGCGGCGAAACGCAGGTTGTCGAAAACGTAGCGGAACAGCCGCGAATCGTTCAGCAGGCGCTTGAAGGTTGATGGGACGGGCCGCTCGACCAGGGCCAGTGACAGGGCTGCGGCGCCGTTCAAAAAGTGCTGTCCCGGGCGCGGCTCGCAGGCATGCTTCAGGTCGCCCGTGGTCAGCAAGATCAGCAGCGTGTGCGTGCCGAATTCGCCGGTCGCCCAGCGCGCGTCGGCCAGGTAGTCGGCGAGCGAAGCGCCGTCCGAACCGATCCCATAGGACGGCCGCCCCAGCCGCCGGCCGAGGCGCTCCGCCATGTCGTCGCGCGGGTCAAGGGCGTCTGCCTGAACGAACGAATTGCCGATCACCACGAGGGCACGCGGGTCGCGAACATAGTCGTACGAGGCGCGAAAGCCGTAATTATTGAGTTCACCAGAATTGCTTAGCTGCAGGTTCCACCCGCGGGAATAGGTGTATCTGAAATGACTGGTGCCGCGCAGCACCGGATTGGAGGGGTCCACGGCGCGCAGGTCGTAGCCGGTCGACACGGGCAGCGCGCGGAGCGCGGCTTCCGCGACGAGCACCGTGGCGAGAGTTCCCAGCAACAGCGGCAGCAGGTGCTTCGTCATGTCAGAAATTGAAGTAGATGAATTCTGAACTGTGATGCGACGCATTCACCACCGCCAGCAACGCGATGCACATTAGGAGCACACCTGCAAAGAACCAGGCCGCGGCGCTGCGCACGCCGGTGAGGTGCTGTGTCAGCGACTGGCTGGTGGGGAAGCACCAAACCAGAGTTAATCCGAGCGCGAAGAACGTCATCGTGTAGGTCTGCGAAGTGGGGGGGACGGTGAGCGAACCAAAGACTCCTGGATAGCAGTGAAGCGAGCAGCCCGGCTCGCCGAATCGCACCATCCCCCGCAGCATGCGCGCAGCTCCGTCGTAGGTGGACGATCGAAAGAAAACCCAGGCGACCGTTACCGCGATGAAGGTGAGCGCCGCGCCCAGGAAGGTGCCAACGGCCGACAACGGCTGGACCAGCGGCCGAACGGTCGGCATCACGCGGCGCCAGGCGTGATTCATCAGCAGATACGCACCGTGCAGTGCTCCCCAGGCCACGAAAGTCCAGCCGGCCCCGTGCCACAATCCGCCGAGCACCATGGTGGTCATCAAATTGACGTAACGTCGCACAACGCCGCGGCGATTACCCCCGAGGCGAAAGTACAGGTAGTCGCGCAGGAATTGCGACAGCGTGATGTGCCAACGGCGCCAGAACTCGATGATGCTGGTTGCCTTGTACGGCGAGTTGAAATTGACGGGCAGGTGGATGCCGAGCATTCTCGACAGGCCGAGGGCCATATCCGTGTAGCCGGAAAAATCGAAATACAGCTGCAGCGTGTAGGCCAAGGCACCGGTCCAGGCGACCAGGAGCCCCACTTCGTGCCCGTCTCGAGTGGCATTGAAGATCGGCGTCGCATACTGGGCAAACTCGTCCGCGAGCAGGGCCTTCTTGGCGAGTCCGATAGCGACGAACAGCAAACCGGCGAGCACGTTGTTCGGCTGCAGCCGATAGGTCTCGCGCCGACGGAACTGCGGCATCATCTGGCTGTGATGCAACACGGGACCCGAGATCAAATGCGGAAAATACGAGACGAACAACAAATAGTGGACGAAATTGCGCTCGCGCACCTTGCCTTCGTAGCAATCGACCAGGTAAGCGATTTGCGTGAAGGTGAAGAACGAGATGCCGATCGGCAATACGACGTTTAGCGCGGCGAGCTCATCGGAGGAGGCGGCGCGCAGCGCGAGATTGACGTTGTCGATGAAGAAGTTCGCGTACTTAAAGTAGCCGAGCACGACGAGGTTCAATGTCACGGCGGCGATCAGCAGGCGTCGGCGGGCGCGGTCGGCGGCGGCGCCTCCGGGGCTCGCACGCAGCCCGGCGAAGTAATTGACGCAGACCGATCCGATCAGCAGCGGCAGCGCCGCCGCGCTCCAGTAGCCGTAGAAGAACAGCGACGCGGCCGCGAGCCACCCCGCGGCCAGCGATTCGCTGCGGCGTGCGAGCAGGAAAAACACGCCGAATACGGCCGGGTAGAAGCCCAGTAGAAACGCATAGGAATTGAACAGCATGACCTTAGGGCGGTGCCGTGGCCCGCGCTTTCAACGACTGGGCCGGGACGCCACCCATCACATCGCCATCAAGGACGTCGCGCACCACGACCGCATTGGCGCCAATGACGACGTCGTTTCCCACCCTGACCCGGCCTAGTATCTTGGCGCCGGCGCCGATCTGCACGCGGTTGCCGATCACGGGTGCGCCCAGCGGATCGGCGTACCCTACGTTGCCGATCGTGACGCCGTGGCGAATCAAACAGTCGTCGCCGATCACCGATGCGCCGTGGATTACGATGCAGCCGTGGTGCTCGATCGACAGCCGGCGGCCGATCGTTGCCGTCGAACCAATCGTGATGCCGCAGAATATCTCCGCCAGCTTGTTGAGAATGACGTACACGAATGTCCACGGGGCGCGCAGCCATCGATTGCCGACCGTCAAGCGGGCATGGCCGAATCGATAGACGGTGAGGGCCCAGAATCCCAGTCCCAGCAGTCCTTCGCGTTGCGCTTTGAGATCCTCAAAAAGCCTGTTCATGGACGGGATATTGTCGTGTTCTTGTGGACGTTGAGGTCGGCGGCATGCGACATTAACGACTATGCCGCAGTTGTCGAGAGAAGCACAAGGCCGCAATTTGCCGGTGTGACGCAGAACTACCTTTTTTGCGTCGAATGCCGTGCTACAAGTCCGCGTGACCACCCGCAACGATGATGATCTGCTGCGCATACTCGGCCTGTTGGTCGGATCGGCTGCGCTCTGCGCGGGAGTCTACGGCCGCTTCGCGGGCATCGGGCGGTGGCCGCTGGGCGTCGACGAGTTCTACATATCGCGCTCCATCGATCACGTACTGCGCACCGGACTGCCAAAGTTTCCCTGTGGCGGATACTACACGCGCGGACTGCTCTATCAATACCTGGTCGCCGGCCTGCGCCTGCTGGGCGCCACGCCAGAGTACGCGGGACGCGTGATTCCCGGCCTCGCGAGCCTGGCGGTGCTGCCCGCCGCGTACCTCGTGGCCAAACGTCTGCAGGGCGCCCTTGCGGGCGTGTTGACCGTGGTCATTCTGTGCGTGTCGGTGTGGGAAATCGAAATGGCGCGGTTCGGCCGCATGTATGCGCCATTCCAGGCGGTTTTCGTCTGGTATCTGGTGTATTTCTTGCGCTATACGGTGGACCGGGACGACCGGGCGATGAAATGGCTGGCGGGTCTGTCGGTGCTGGGTGTGCTCACCTGGGAGGGCGGCGCGCTGTTGGGAGCGGCCAGCTTGCTAGCCGTGGTGTGGCGTCACGAGCGCGGCCGACTGCGGATCGCAGATTGGCGCCGTCTCGGCGGATTCCTGGTGTTGTTGGGTCTGTTGTATCTGGCGACCCGCGATTTGCGCGGTTTCGCCGCACCGCCGGCTACCGCCGGCAGTGCCGCGCCCGCTCCGTCCGGACCGCTGCACGCACTCCTGCTATGGGTCTCGGTGCTGCGCCTGCATACGGTCTGGTGGCTGGGGTTGCTGCCGCCGATCGCTACCGGCATCGCCGCGCTGCCCGCGCTGCGTGCCCTTTCGGCGCGGCCGCTGGCTTGTGCCGGACTGATCACGGCGCTGCTGGCGGCGGCGTTGCACCTGTTCGTCGTGTGCGTGGGCGTGCTCGCGCTCTTGCTGCTCACGCGCCTCATTGTCCGGCGCGACCTCGAGGGAACGCTCTGGCCATGGTACTGCCTGTCGCTGGCGGCCTTCTTGATTTTCTGGGCGGCATTCGATTATTGGGTGGGTGTGCCTGAGCACGCCGTAGCGGGCGTGCCGCGCTTGGTTAGGGACCTGTTTGGTTTTCCGGACGTCTACGGCGTCGTCGTTCGGCCGTGGGCCCGAACCTTGCCGGTGCTGACGGCGGCCGTCGGCCTCGCCGTGCTGTACTGGTGCGGGCGCACGGAGCTGGCGGACGATGCACCGCAGAGCGCCGCCGTGCTGCTCACCGTGCTTTGCCTCATGGCGCTCGCGGTGGGATCGAGTTCCCCGGAACGGGTCGAGACGCGATACACGTTCTTCCTTTATCCGCCGCTGATCGCGCTGGCCGTGTCGGCGGTGCTGTCCGCGACTCGCGCAAGCACCCGGCATGGCCTCAAGTTGGCAGCAGCGGCGGCGCTGCCGCTCGCGTGTTTTGCGGCGACCGAGGACTTTCAGCCCCGGCACCTGGTCAATGTCGACACGGCCGTGGTGACCTTCAGGGTGGGCATGTCGCCGGCGCGTGCGGCTCACTACTATCCGCGCAATGACATGCGCATTGTCGCGGGCTGGCTGCATGCCCATGGGGCCGAGGGCGACATCGTCGTCTCCGGCATTGCGAATCTTGACCAGTACTACCACGGCTTCGACTACTTCTATCTGGACGACGACGATCCGCGCTACGACGCCTATGTCTGCCCACGAGGCGGCACCGAGCGGTGGACCAACCACCCGGTTCTGTATACGGTTCACTCCCTCGAGCCCCTGGTCGCGTCGGGGCGCCGCGTGCTGGTGCTGGTGTGGCCGGACACCGAGGCGCATCTTAAGACCGCCGCCGCCGCCGAAGGCTGGTCCGTGACGCGTCTGTGGCAGACGGACTACGGTGACACTCGAGTATTGCGCATCGCCGCGAAGTCGGGCCCGCGCCACGTGCTCGAGAAGGAATAAGGCCATGCAGTTCGTGCTCTATTTCACCATCTGCACCGTCATGCTCAACGATTTCATCGTCAAAACGCTGGATTTGCCGACACCGCTGCATTTTCTTCCGGAGCTGCTGAGCGTCGTCATCGTCCTTTACGTGGTGGTCAGCGGCACGCGTGACCGCTTCCGCCTGGTGGCGCCGAAATACTGGTTCGCATTCGCGGTGTTCTCGGTGTTCATCATCTCCGGCGTCATCAACTCTGCGCCCGGGGCAGGGCCCATGCTGAGCGGCATGCGCTTCTATTTGCGCGCCGTACCGCTATTCTTTCTCGCCTCGGTACTGCCGCAATCGGAAGCGCAGCTGATGCGTCAATTGAAGCTGCTGCTGGCGTTATCGCTGTTACAGATTCCGGTCGCCGCCTACCAGCGATGGATCGTGCTCAGCCAGGGCCGCTACAGCGGCGACGACGTGCGCGGCACCTTGATGGACTCCGGCATACTGTCCATTTTCCTGATTTGCGTCGTGCTGGTGCTCACCGGGCTGCTGCTCAAGGGACGCATCGGCCGGCTGCGCTTCGCCATCCTGTTCTTTCTGATGCTATTTCCCACCATCATCAACGAAACGAAGGGAACGTTGGTCATGCTGCCCGCGGGGTTGATGGTAGCGCTCGTTATGGGCGCCGGTCCGGGCAAGCGGCTGCGGTATGCGGGCTTCGCACTCGTTGGGCTGGTTGCCTTCGCCGCTGTATTCATACCGATATACAACATGATGGAGGTGCACAATCCCTATAAGAGTGAGCAGGACATCACCAACTTCTTTACCAACGAAAAACAGCTCGACCGCTACATGAGTTCCAACGTGGCAGGTGTGGGCACCAGCAAGGACGTGCGTCGCGGCGATGCGCTCGGCGTGCCACTGCAATTCCTGTCGAAAGACCCCGCGCAGCTCGCCTTCGGGCTGGGCCTTGGCAGCGTGTCGCCGTCCAATTTCGGCAAGAACTTCGAGGGCTCCTACTTCATGCTGTTCAAGAAGTTCCTGATCACATCGGTGACCTTCTTCATCATAGAGTTCGGGCTGCTCGGTCTCGTCATGGTGGGCGTCCTGACCGGCCTCGTGTTCATGGACACGCTGTGGGTGTCGCGCAACGATGTGGGGCTCACAGGGGCCATGGCGGCCGGCTGGACGGGCGTAGTCGCCACGATGGTTATCGGCCTGCTGTACACCATCCTCCATGAGTTCACCTCGGTCACCTACCTGTACTGGTATTTCTCGGGGGTGATCTGCGCGCGCCGCATGGCGCTGATGCGGGATGTTGCGCGTCGGACGAGCGCACCGCAGGCATCCGCGGCACCGGCTTGAGAAACGCCCATGGTTGGCTTTTTGGCGGCGGGCAGCGCGCCGCAAATGCGCTATGATCGGTGTATTCGCAAGGGCGATGCGACGCGGCCGAGAGTGATTGAATGAAAATCGGAATCATGCTGCGGCATTACGAACAGCAGGAAGGCGGCGTCAAGGTCTACACCAAGAAGTTGTTGCCGCTGCTGTTCGAATACGGCACAAATCACCAATACGTGCTCATCTATCAGAATCCCAAACTGATCGGTACCTACGCACGCCATGCGAACGTCGAGGAAGTCGCGGTCAGCCTGCCGGGGTCGGTGACCTGGGATCAGTTTGCAGTGCCGTGGGTGGTGCGCAAGAAACACGTCGATCTGATCTTCAATCCGAAGTTCACCGTCCCGTTCTTCACCCGGGCGAAAAAGATGTTCGTCCTGCACGGTTCGGAATGGTTTGTGATCCCCGAGCATTTCCTCAAGCACGACCGGTGGTACTTCAATGCTTTCGTGCCGCTCTACTGCCGCCACGCCGATGCGTTCGTCGCCGTGTCGAACGCCGTCAAAACGGACGTGGTGAGACACGTGGGCGTGGATCCGCGCAAGGTGTTTTCCATCCACAACGGCTTCGATCCGGACTTGTTCAAGCCGGTGCGCGACCCCGAGCGGCTGCGCGCAGTGCGTGACAAGTACAAGCTGCCCGAGAAGTTCATTTTGTGGTGCGGCCAGATCGAATCCCGGAAAAACGTGGCGGGGCTGCTGCGTGCTTTCGCGAAGATCTGCCCCGACGTGCCGCATCATCTGGTGATGGCCGGCGAGCAGCGCTGGAGCACCAGGACCGAGCTTAAGGTGATGCAGGAGCTGGCTCTGCAGGATCGGGTCTATTTTCCCGGATGGATTGAGCACAGCGACCTGCCGGCGGTGTACAGCGCGGCGGAGTTGTTCGCGTTCCCCTCGTTATACGAAGGATTCGGCATTCCCCTCATCGAAGCCATGGCCTGCGGCTGCGCCATCGTCACGGCGAACACCTGCGCGCCGCCGGAGGTCATCGATGGGGCCGGCTGCCTGGTCGACCCGCTCGACGTTGACGACATCGCCGCCGGCATGAAGAGGATGCTGCTCGATACGCATCTGAGAGCCGGGATGATCGCCAAGGGCCTCGAGCGGGCCAAGGACTTCAGCTGGGACAAGTGCGCAAGGCAGCTGCTCGCGGTGTTCGACGAACTCGGCGCCGCCGATCAAGCGAGCGCGGCGCCGCCATAGGCGCCCCACAACTCGAGATACTCGTCGAGCGAGACGGCGCAGAACGCCTCGGCGAACCGGCAGCCGACGTCCAGCAGTGCGCCCGACCGGTAGGCATTGAGCCCGAGGCCGGTGTGCAGGTAATCGACTTCGGTGAGCTGGCTCCGATAGTGCGCGAGCGCGCGCCGCTTGACGTCGATGACTGCATCGATCGGCACCAGGCAATTGGGGAAGAGAGGCGTCCAGACTTCGTAGCCGTGACAGCGGAAATCGAACGCGCCGCCCCGCACAGCCGCTGCCAGCAGCGCACTGACGGCGCGATGATCCGGATGCTCCTCCAGAAAAAACGGCAGATACAAGATGGCGGGCCGTGTCTCCTCCAACATCCGGCGCAGCGCCACGGCCACCTGCGGCGCGTCGCCGAGCGAGCCGTCTGCGGCATCGAGGTAGATTGCCTGGGTGACGCCCAGCTCCGCGAGCGCAGCTCGGGCTTCCGTCTTGCGCGTGGTCGCGTCGCCGCCCAGGCGGCCATCGGTGATATACACCACGGTGACTTGCGATCCGCAACGCAGGTGGCGCACCAAGGTGCCTCCGCAGCCGATGACTTCATCGTCCATGTGCGGGGCGAGTACCACGACACGCTCATTCGACGGCTGCCACTCTAGCGCGGAGCCGTTGAAGATCTTGGGTGTGCGCATCAAGCCGTAGGAGTTCAAGTAAGGCTTTGCGGCGCGGCTCAGCCGGCGAAGCAGCCATGGGGTGAGAGCCTTCATCCCGCGCCAACCATCCCGTTCGAAAACCATGTATTCACCATATTGCAGTCTAGTCCAAGCATCGACGCCATTTATAGGATATTTTCCCGTACATTCCGGCATCTGCCGCGGACCCGGATAATGCGACACGCGTCGCACTATCCGCTGCAAGGAGCGGCGCCGGCTGCGACACCGCCGGCGCCGGCGGAGTGTTCTATAATGCGAGACCCCATTTCGTGGAGCACCACCCCATGTCCAGCCTGCCGTCCTCGCCGCTGAATTTTCGCGATCAGCCGGCGGCTTCGCCACCCCTGGCGGCGCGGCTCGAGCCCTTTGATTCCTACTGGCAGGCGCCGGCGGACATCGACAGCGGCTACAAGTCGTTCAGCGCTTATTATCGCGCGAACTACCTGCCGCACATTCCCGCCGACCGCCATGCCCACATCCTGGTCATCAGCTGCGGACCGGGCTATCTCGTCGATCTGCTCGTGAAGTGCGGCTACGTCAATGTGCTCGGCATCGATTCGGACCGACTCAAGATCGACCACGCGCGCCGCCGCGCTCTTCCCTGCGAGGTCGCCGAAGTGTTCGGATTCCTCGGCGCACGGCAGAACGGCGAGTATGACTGCATCGTCCCGGAGCAGGAACTGAATCATCTCACCCTGGCGGAGACCATCGAATTTCTCAAGCTGTGCCGCGGCGCCCTGAAGCCGGACGGCAGCATCATCGTCTACGCGATGAACGGCGCCAATCCGATGGTGGGATCGGAGAATCTCGCGCACAACATCGATCACTTCTACAATCTCACCGAATACAGCATCGGGCAGGTGCTGCAGCTCGGCGGCTTCGACCGCATTCGTCCGTTTGCGCTGAAACTGTACGTATTCTGGATGAATCCGCTGAATTACGTGGGTCTTGCGGTGACCTCGGTGCTCGAAGCCGCCATGAAGGTGATCTTCCGCCTGTACGGCAAGAAGGTGAACATCGTGTCGAAGAAGATCGCCGCGGCGGCGCCGCGCTGCGCCAGCGCCTGATTTCCATGCTGCGCAGGCTGCTCGGACGGCGCGTCGCGGCGGCCTCGTTGCCGCTGCCGAACACGTACTGGGTGCGGACCGGTCGGATGCTCGCCGGCGAATATCCGGGCGGCGCCGATGAAGGCGAGTCGCGGCAGCGGTTCGCACGGCTGCGCGATGCCGGCATCGACCACTTCGTCGATCTCACGCAGATCGGAGAGCTCACACAGTACCGCCATCTGTTACCGGCGGGCAGCGGGTACCATCGACATCCCATCCTGGACATGGAAGTGCCGCTGACCATCGCGCACATGCAGGCCATACAGCGAGAGCTGCGCGAGGCGCTCGAGGCCGGCCACAATCCTTATGTGCATTGCCGCGCCGGCATCGGGCGCACCGGGACGGTGATAGGCTGCTTCCTGGTTGAGCAGGGCCTCGATGGCGAGGCGGCGCTGCGCGAACTGAATATCTTGTGGCGGCAGAGCGCGTGCTCGAAGCGCTGGCCCAAGGTGCCACAGACCCGCGAACAGACTCTGTTCATCCAGCGCTGGCCGAACCACCGGCACTGCGCAAAAAAGCCGGTGTCGCTGTAGGTCGACAGTTGACGGGCTTCGGTTCCGGCGGCTAGCGTGCCGATTTTTGAGGAGAGTACGGATGACATTGAGACGCCGCATCACGCAAGCCGTGTTCTGCATCGGCTCCGCCATTATCGGCGTTGCGTCCGCGCAAACCACCGGCACCCAGCCGCAACCCCCGCCGCAGATCTGCGTGAACAGCCAGTGCGTGGCCACCAAGACGAGCCCGGCGCCGGACCCCGTCAGCCGCGCGATCAAGTGGCATCCCGGACATTACATGGCCTCCGGGGCCGTGCTGTATGCCGGCACCGGCATGCCGAAGATTCAGACGGAACTCGACGATCTGAACAATCAAGACGCCATTTTGGGGTATCGGGTCTGGGTGACATGGGGAGCGCTGGAGCCCACCCGGGGCAACTACGATTATTCCGTGATCGATGCGGTGCTTGCGCGCCTGAAGACGGCCTATAACAAACCCAAGCGTCTGGTCATTGGCTTCTGGCTGTATGGCCAGCACGCGCTGGGGTCCAACGATGTCCGCGTGGTGCCGAAGTACATCCTGCAGGATCAACAGTACGGCGCGAGTCCTGTGGCGGGTAGCTACGGGTGGTGGGGTCAGAGCGACAACGGCGCATCGACGGGCATGTATGCACCGGCGCTGTACTATCCCGCCGTCATGGACAGATTCATTGCGGCCGTGCAGGCGCTCGGCCGTCATCTCGACGGCGATCCCAACGTCGAGGCCATCTACATCCAGGAAGACGCGACCATCGCGCAAGCGGCGAGCGCCTTCAAGCCGGTGGATCCGCATTATTCCGACGCGGCGTGGCTCGCGCAGATCGAGCGGCTGCTGACGGCCAGCACTGCTGCATTCCCGCATACCAGCGTGGTCATGGCCAATTCGTGGTTCGACCGCCCCGCCTCGGGTGTAGCCCTGCAAAAGTGGATGGCGGCAAATCGCATCGCGCCGGGCAGCGCCGACACCTGGGGTCAGTCGTCGCTGGATGCGTACGGTCCGGCGCATCTGTCGGACGGCATCCAGACCATGCTGGGCGTCAGCCAGTCCGGCGGCAATGTCGACCTGCGGCCGACCATGCGCGCCATGGTAGAGGTGCAATCGCCGGACATGGTGGGTAACTACTTCGCGAAGTACGGCGGCCCCTGGGCGCCCGCCGATCTCATCAATGCCTTCAACAAAACCTACCATGCTTCGCACGTGTTCTGGACGCACCTGGTGGGCACGGAGACGGTGCTCGGCGGCACGGTACCCGAGGCGGCCAAGTGGCCAAACCTGGCGGACACCTGCGCGAAGATGCCGTTGACACACACTGACTATCCGGCCAATTACCCTTGATCCGCCGCCGTCCGTGATGCGATCCGCGGCGGGCCATTGATCCGCCGCTTTTCCCCTCATTGAGCGCTCGTTCAATTGGTTGAACTGTCGGATACCGCCGACACGTTGCCGAACCCAGCTACACGTTGTTAACTCTGGTCTAGAAAGGGCAAACCCGTCGCGAGGCGGGGGCGCAAAGCTTCCGGTCTGCACCTGCAGAAAGCGGAGTTACCGTGAAAGGCATTGACCTTTGCCGTCAACTCTCTCTGCGCGCCGGCCGGCCGATAGATTCGAACTTCGTCCCGAGGAAACCGGCGGTATGACATCAATTTTCCGCACCTGCATCGTTTGCGCCTTGCCGGTAGTCGCCTGCCTCATCATTTCCGGCTGCCGCGACGGCAGCTCAGCCACGACGGACGGCACCGTCGCCGCCACGAACGACACCGGCACGGCAACCACGGCGAGCAGCACGGCAACCACGGCAAGCGGCACGGCAACCACCGCCGGCTCCCTCTCGATTTCTGGCCAGCCGGCCGCCAGCATCGCGGTCGATGCCAGCTACGACTTCATGCCGAAAGTCTCAGGAGCCGCGGCCGCCCCGGTGTTCTCGATCCAGAACAAGCCGGCCTGGGCCGCGTTCAACACGACCACGGGCGCGCTCACCGGCAAACCCACGGCGCTGCAGGAAGGCATGTATTCAAAGATCGAGATCCGCGTCATCGAAGGCGTCAACACCGCCGTACTGCCAGCGTTCTCGATCCAGGTGACGGCGGCCCAGGCGTCCGTGAATCTATTGTGGGTCGAGCCGGTACGCAACACGGACGGCACGACGATGATGGATTTGGCGGCCTACCACATTTATTTCGGTCTCAAGGCATCGTCTCTGGACAAGGTGCTCACCGTGATCGGCGCCGCCAACACCACGTACACGGTCGCCAATCTCGCGCCCGGCACGTGGTATTTCGCGATCGCCGCGGTCAACAAGGCAGGGGTGGAGAGCGATTTGACCGAAGTGGTTCCGGTCGTCATTTGACTGAATGCCGCGGCGGCGCCGCAGTCGGACGATAACGCGGATCAGCGAGACGCGGCCGCCGCAGGCGCCTCGTCCGCGCAGCTCTGCGCGGCGAATCCGTCCGGGTAGTGAAAGATGCGGTCGACTTTGTAGTCCTTGGTGCCGCCGGCGTGCGTGAAGATGATGAGTTCGCCGAGCAGGCCCAAGCCGAAGATCTGCATGCCGAGAACGATCAGGAGCGAGGCAAGCATCAGTGCAGGACGGTCCGCCAGCGCTTGGTGAAAATAGATTCTGTCGAAGACTAAATACACCAGTGCAAAAATGCCGAGCGCGAATGTCGCGACGCCGATCATGCCGAAGAAACGCAGCGGGCGCTTGGTGAAGCGCACCAGGAAAAACACGTTGAAGAGGTCGAGGAAGCCGCGGGTATAGCTGCGCGGCCGGTAGAATTCCCGGTGTCGATCTTCGTTCGACTGTCGCACCGACACTTCCCGAACGCGGAAGCCCTGCCGTTCCGCGAGTACCGGCAGAAACCGCTCTTGGTCGCCGTAAAGATGGATCTCCTCGAGGACCTTGCGGTGCATGGCGCGCGCGCTGCAGCCGAGATCGCGGTAGCGCAGCCCAGTGACGAACGTCAGCAGGCCGTGGAACGCGCTTCGGCGCACCGACTGGAACCACGAACTGGCTCGCGGCTCGCGGCATCCGATCGCGATGTCGGCAGTGTCGAGCGCGGCCACCAGGGTCGCGATCTGCGAGCCCTCGACCTGCAGGTATGCCGGCAGCGTCAGAATCATGCCGCCTGATGCGTGCTCGAAACCGATCATGATGGCGGTCGCTTCGCCGAAATAGCGCGTCAGGGAAATAATGGTGACGGGTTCGCCCCGCCGGCAGAGGGCGAGCAGGCTTTGTTCGAATCCGGGCTGCGGACCGTCGAGCACGAACAGAATTTCGTACGGAACATCGAGCATCTCCAGCCCCGCCTTGTATTCGGCGTACAGCGCCTCGGCAGGGCTTTTTCGCGCGCCTACCGGCACGATGACCGAGACGAGAATGCCCGTCGGCTGAAGACTCATTGCGAATTTCCTTTTTTGATTACCACCGCATTCTCGGTTGAAGCGCTCGTCCAGCGCTGCGTCAAGCGCGCGAAGTCGTCGGGCCGCACGTCGCCCGTCTTGTAAACCAGTTCGCCCAGGGCGCCGCTGGCCATGAGGGTGACCGCCGCCATCAGAAAGATGATGCCTGTGCCGGTCAGCGGCAGGGACAGGTGCCCGCGCGGCCCCATGCCCGTCAGCAGACCGGCGGCGAGCGCCGCGCAGCCGAGCAGGAGCAGTGGCGCGCACAGCAGACTGAACCAGAGTAGAGGCCGCGCCGTGAACGACGCCACGGTCTTGATCACCATCAGGTCGAGCAGCACCTTGTATATCCGCGACAGTCCGTACTTCGACCGCCCGAACTGGCGGGCGTGGTGGCGCACCTTGATCTCCGCGATGCTTGGTCCGGCGATGGATGCCATTGCCGGAATGAAGCGGTGCATTTCCGAATACAGAGGTATGCCCTTGATGAGCGCACTGCGAAACGCCTTCAACGAGCAACCGTTGTCCGTGATTGGGACGCCGGTCACCTTGCCGATGAGCCAATTGGCGATCTTCGAGGGAATCTTTCGCGACACCAGCTTGTCTTGCCGCTTGAAGCGCCAGCCGACCACCAGGTGGTAGCCCTCGTCGATCTTCTCGAGGAACAGTTCGATGTCTGCCGGGTCGTTCTGCAAATCGCCGTCCATCGTGATGAGGATTTCGCCGTGCGCATATTCGATGCCCGCCGCCATGGCGGCGGTCTGGCCGTAGTTGCGGCGGAATTTTACGATGCGAACGCGTGAATCGCGGCGGGCGATCGCTTCGCCGTGCAGCGCCGTGGAGTCCCGGCTGCCATCGTCGACGAACACCATCTCGAAGCTGATGCCAAGCGGCTCGACCGCCTTGACGATGGCCGCGTGCATAGGACCGATGCTGTCCTCTTCGTTGTAGAACGGCACGATGACCGACAACTTCGGTGCGGCGGCGTTGCCAGCAATGTTCATTACCACTCGTAACTCGCTGACTTCAAGACAGTAATAATCAATCTACCACACGGTCGGGCATTCCCATCAATCCGCGGTCGCGCCGGCCGAAACTGGGATGCGGGTCGCGGATCCACGCGACGATTGTCAAATGGCCGCAGGCCTGCTCGTATACTCCGGCCACCTATGAAAGTTTTAGTCACCGGCACCGCGGGATTTATCGGCTCCGCCACGTCGCAGCGCCTGCTGGAACGCGACGCGGAAGTTGTCGGCATCGACAACCTCAACGACTATTACGACGTGTCCCTCAAGGAGGCGCGCCTACGCCGCCTGCAAGCGCAGGCAGGCTTCCGCTTCCAGCGGCTGGATCTCGCCGATCTCGCGGGCATGTCGGCGCTGTTCGCCGCCGAGAAATTCGACCGGGTGGTGCACTTGGGCGCGCAGGCCGGCGTGCGCTACTCACTCAAGAATCCGGACAGCTACATTCAGAGCAACCTCGTCGGCACCTTGAACGTGCTCGAGGGCTGCCGGCATCATCCCGTGGAACACCTTGTGTATGCCTCGTCCAGCTCGGTGTACGGCGCCGGTACGCGGCTGCCGTATTCGGTGTCGGATCCGGCCTCGCATCCGATGTCACTCTACGCCGCGACGAAGCGCGCGAACGAACTCATGGCGCACAGCTACTCCAGCATGTTCGCGCTGCCTACTACGGGCCTTCGATTCTTCACGGTCTACGGGCCGTGGGGACGGCCGGACATGGCGCTCCACCTGTTTGCCCGCGCCATCATCGACGGGCGGCCCATCGAGGTTTTCAATCACGGCCGCCATCAACGCGACTTCACCTACATCGACGACATCGTCGAGGGCGTCGTGCGCGTGCTTGACAGGCCGGCGCGACCCGATCCGGACTGGGACGGTGCCCAACCGAAAATCGGCAGCAGCCGCGCTCCTTATCGACTGTACAACATCGGCAGCAGCCGCCCGATCGAGCTGCTGCGCTACATCGAGGTCCTCGAGCACTGTCTCGGAAAAAAGGCGCAGACCGTGATGCTGCCAATGCAGCCGGGCGACGTCGCCGATACCTTCGCGGACGTGACCGAGCTTGCGGCCGACGTGGGATACCGACCCGATACTCCCATCGAGGTGGGGGTGGGGCGGTTCGTGGAATGGTTTAGAGAGTACTACGGCCTTTAGCCGACGCGCCACGTTTTCGCTATTGCGGGCTCGCGGGGCGCGTGCGGGGCCAGGACAGATCGGCGGGCGGGCGGGCGACGCGCTGCATCACCTTCAAAGTGGCCTCGGCGATGAGATCCCAATCGAACTGTGTGCACAGTCCGGCCAGGCGTTTGGCCGT
Source organism: Gammaproteobacteria bacterium (assembly GCA_040002315.1). Lineage (GTDB taxonomy): Bacteria > Pseudomonadota > Gammaproteobacteria > Steroidobacterales > Steroidobacteraceae > Bog-1198. Next base: position 21,382 of record JBDUEQ010000015.1, on the reverse strand, counting down.
TTGGCCACGTTCGGCGGGGGTGGCCGAGGCGAGTTCGCGCAGGCGCTGCTCGAGCGCGGCGGTGTCGCCGACGGGAAAGTAATCGCACTCGTCGAGCCCGGTCTCCCGATTCGCTTCAATGTCGCTGGCGATCACGGGTGTGCCGAGTTTCATTGCCTCGAGCAATGAGATGGGCAACCCCTCGTGCGAGGAGGGCAGCACAAAAACCCCGGCGTTCGCGAGTAGGTCCTGGACGTCGGCCGGGGACAGAAAGCCGGTGCTGATGATTGCAGGGTTGCCGCCGATTTGCGCCCGCACCTGGTCGGCGTAGCGCTGCGAACCCTGTGCGCCGCCCACCAGCAGCAGCTTCCAACCGGCGAGCTGCGCCCCGTTGAACGCGGCGATGAGGTCCAGTTGGCGCTTCTCCGGGACCAGGCGGCTCACCTGGATGACGTAGCGTTGCGGCATCAACCCATAGGTGGCCAGCAGGCGCTGCGAATGCGCGGCATCGGGCTCGCATACGCCGTTCGGGATGAGCGTGGCCTCGCGCCGGTACTTGTCGCGAGCGAGTCTGAGCAACGGATTGGAGATGACGATGCACTCGTCCGCGAATCCCATGCCTAGCTGCTCGCCGAGGCGCAGCAGTGCGCGCGCCGGGGCGTTCCACTTCTCGCGCAGGTAGTCCTGGCCGTGATGGGTGATGACCACCTTCAGGCCGAGCAGCTTGGCGAGCGGTACCATCAGCCAGGGACCGACGGCATGCAGGTGCAGCACGTCGGGACGCCGGATGCCGGCGTACAGCAAACCGATGAACGTGTGGACCAGGGCTTCGACGCCCTGCTGCCGGGGGCAGGGCAGCCAGCGCACCTTGACGCCCTTCCAGACCGCGGGCGCATTTGCCGGCTGGAAGGGTCCGCGGCCGAGGACCGTCACGTCGATACCGAGCGCCGCCAGCCGCGGATACAGTTCCGATGCGTGGGTTTCCACACCTCCGGCCACGCCGGGCAGGCCGCGCAGGCCCAGCGCCATCACGCTCACTCGAGTACCGTGCTTCATGATCACGTATCCACTCCCCGTTAATTTATTATCTCAACATCCCGCCATTTGTACGCCAATCGACCGATAAAGTTCCAACATGCGGTCGCGGTACAGGGCGGGGCTGAACTCCGCCTGCATCCATTCGCGTCCGGTTCTTCCGAGTCGGGCCAGCTCTGCCGGCGCCGTCCCTTCCACCTGTGCGAGTACCTCGACCAGGGATTCGAGATTGCCGCTGGTGAACAGGAACCCAGTCTCCCCTGGCCGGATCAGTTCCGGTATACCACCGATATTCGCGCCGATCACCGGCCTCCCCAGGGCGCTGGCCTCCATGACGCTGATGGGGGCATTTTCATACCATTCGGATGGGACGACCACGGCCCGGGCTGAACGGATCGCGTCACGCAGCGCCTCTCCCGTCAAATACCCAGTGAATTCGACGTTCCCCCCCATCTCTGCCGCCAACCGGCGCAAGGCTTCCTCCTCCGATCCGGTGCCGATGACGCGCAGGCGCACCCGAGCCTGCGCGGCCGCCCGAATCAGCGTCGCGACCCCTTTTTCCGGCACGAGCCGGCCCAGGTAAACGAAAGCGTCCCCGACCTCGGCATTGACCGGCCGATCGTCCACCTGAATGGAATTCGGGATATGGGCAAAGCGCCGCGTATCGATCCCCCACTGCGCGAATTTATGCAGGAAAAAGCGGCTCGGCACGACGAACCGGGTGACGTTCCCCAGGTATAGGTCGAGCGCCTTGTGAATCGTCGATTCGAGCCACACCAGAGCGCTCATGGCCGCAGAATTCTTGATGCAGCGATGGGCTATTACATTGCGCAGCGCGCCGCCACGGCACTCCTCGCACACTGCCCCTTGGGTGTGCATCTTGTAGGCCGGACAGACGAGCTTCAGGTCGTGCAGGGTCATGACGATGGGAACATTGTCGCGCCTCAACTCGACCAGGATGGACGGCGACAGGTGATGATAGATGTTGTGGGCGTGCGCGACCTGCGGTCGTACCAGATCGATGAGCCGGCGGATCCGCCGGGCGGCGTCTCTGGAGTAGATGGCGGTGACGGCCCGCGATACCTTCGAGAGCGGCGACGCGCGGGTCTCACCCGCGGATTGCTCCGCGAAGTGTTCCGCCCACTTCGACGGTTGGTTGAGGGGGTGGCGCATGGAAAAGGGCACTACATCCCAACCCGCGTTCTCGAACAGCCGGTTGTGCTCGAAATAAACCGCTTCTGAGCCGCCACGCCGGTAATAATAGTTATTAATCGAAAGCAAATGCGGCATAGTTAACTTAAGTACTTCTCGGACGGCTCGCAGAGATCGTTGAAAGGCTTACAACACAATTCGTGTGGCATGGGAAAGCGACTCCGTCACAGTTTAGACTGAACGGTGCCGTGTGGGCCTGTGATGGAGTTCGTGGTTTGACGATTTCTAGACCGATATGTGAATGCCATCCACGCGTGACCCGCGTGGTTTGCTTATAGTAGTTTTTTGCCGCTGGCTTGAGAGAGAGACACATCGATGGATTTGACCGTTATTCCGACGTTTCGCTGCAATTCCCGATGTCAGATGTGCTACATCTGGAAGAACCCGACCGAGCCCAAGCTCGAGGTGACGGCTGAAACCCTCGCCAAGTTGCCCGGCGGATTCGACAACCTGAACCTGTCGGGCGGCGAGCCCACGCTGCGCAGGGATCTCGCCACCTTGGTCGACGTGCTGTATCCGAAGGCGCGAATCATGGAGATCAGCTCGAACGGCCTGCATCCGGAAAAGCTGCTGCCCATCATCAGGAAGTATCCGAACATCAAGGTGCGCTTCAGCCTGGAGGGCAACGCGGCCACCAGCAACCGCATCCGCGGCGAGGACGACGGCTACGAGACCAAGACGAAGGGCCTGCTTATGCTGCAGGAAGCGGGGGGCACCGATTTGGGGTTTGCATTCGTCATCCAAGATGAGAATGTTGATCAACTCGTCAAGACGTACGAGTTCGCCAGAGCGCAGGGATTCGAACTCGCGACCTCCACGCTGCATAACGCCTGGCAATTCTACAAGAACGACAATTATTTCTACGACCGGGTCAAGGTCGCGCGCCAGGTCGAGGGTCTCGTCACCATGCAGCTGAAGAGCGGCACGGTGAAGAACTGGTTCCGCGCGTACCTGAACTTAGGGTTGATTGAGAAAATCCTGGGGCACCCGCGCCTCATTCCGTGCGTGGCCGGCACCGAATTCGCCTTCATCGATCCGTGGTCGGACGTGTGGGCGTGCAACGTGCGCAGCGACCTGCCGATCGGCAACCTCGCCAAGGAAAACTGGGAGACCATCATCAACAGCGAATCGGCCAAGAACTCGATCGCCAAGGTGAAGGTCTGTGAGCAGAACTGCTGGATGGTGACCACCGCGCGCACTGCCATGCGTTCCACCGTGATTCCGAGCGCGCCGAAGGCCGGCCCGATGGCCTGGGTCATCAAGAACAAGCTGAAATTGGCCCTGGGCGGTAAAATCGATTTCGACGGCTACATCGACTACAACAATGTACTGCCGACGCCGCATGTTCCGCGGGTTTCCTACCTGGAACACCACGATAAGGTGAAGCTGGTCAAGGGCCGCGACACCACGGACAAGCATTATCCGCTGAAGGTATTCGAGAACACCTGAAAGCTCCCCGGCGTCGGGGCCCCAAAAGAGGAGTGCGTGGCATGTCGTCCAAGCCGAAGATTCGGCGCCGTACGCTGGTCGTCGGCGTGGCCCTGGGCACCCTCGCGGGTCTCGCCTGGCGCGAATCCGATCCGCCGGCCCCGGAGCAGAACGCTCACTTCGAGCACCCCCAAGAGACATTGCTCGCATTCATCGCCACTCTTTTCGGACACGAGATCACCGCGCCGGAGAGGGAGGATCTGTCGGACCGGCTCGCGCCGCTGCTGGCAGCGCCCGAGTTCGGGCCCAATTGCCGGGCGCTCGCGGCGCACCTCGAGGTGCTGACGCAGCGCATCCACGGCCACGAGTTCCAATCCTGCACGCGGACCCAGCGCGAGTCCGTGGTGAGGCAGGTCATGCAGATCGACTATCGCTCGCTCCTGGCGCGGCTTCTCGACCACCTCTCGCCGATGCAGCACACCCTGCATCGGATACGCTGGTCCGCGGTCGAGCAGCTGATGTGGATGTACCGCAACTCCTCCATGCCGTGGCGGCGGCGGGGCTACGCGCGTTGGCCGGGCGTGGCCGGCGACTGGCGCGAGATGCTCGTGCCGGGGCGCGGCTATCCATGACGGCCGAGACCTACGATGTGGTCATCATCGGTGCGGGACTTGCCGGCGGATTGCTGGCGGCCGAGGCGACCCGCCGCGGTCGTCGGGTGGCGCTCATCGAGGCGGGCAAACGTTTCCGCTTCGCAGACCGCCCGGCGCAGATCAGGCATCGTCAGATCTTCGGCGGTTTGACCTGGCCGTACCAGCACGCGGAACGCGATCGGTACACCGACTCCTCAGCCCAGTCTATCGGCGTGCGCTACGCTCTTGAGTCGCATCGGATGAAGGGGGTGGGGGGATCGACCTTGCACTGGGGCGCCCGCATCAGCCGGCTTATGCCGACGGATTTCCGCACCGCCACGTTATACGGGCAGGGCTTGGATTGGCCGCTGACCTATGACGAACTGGAACCGTATTACTGTCTCGCGGACTGGGAACTCGGCGTCTCGGGCACGGCTCATGCGAGCCTGCCGCGCCGCAGCCGCGATTATCCGAATCCGGGTTTCCCCCTCTCGGCGGACGATGCCGCGTGGCTGCCGGTGGCCGAGAGGCTGGGACACGACATCTATCCGACGGCCTTCGCCATCAATTCGCGCAAATACGGTGGCCGCAGCGAGTGCCGGGCCTTCGCCGCCTGTGAGGTGTGCCCGAGCGGCGCCCGTTACAGCGCGGACGTGCACGTGGCCCAGGCGGAAGCATCCGGCCGCTGCGACGTGTTCAGCGAGACGGTGGCGCGCCGGATCGAGGCCGACTCAACCGACGCCGTGCGCGCCGTGCACGTGTCAACGCTCGACCATCAGCAGCGCGAGATTAGGGGCACGACCTATGTGCTCGCCGCTCATGCGGTCGAATCAGCGCGGCTGTTGCTGCTGTCGAACTGCGGCAACCATTCCGATCAGGTGGGCCGCAATTTCATGGAACACGTCTACGTCAGGGCCAGCGGTCAGTTGCCCGGCAAGCGCTTCTACCCGAGACGCATCGGCTTCGAAGTGCTCGAAAGTCTGGCTTATTACGATGGAGCAGAGCGGCGCGACACTGGAGCGATCAAATTGGAATTCACGTTCGAGCACGATCCGCTCGCCGACATGGACCGCCAGCAGCTCGTGGGCGATGCCGCAGCCCGCTATGACCGCGAGAATTTCGGGCATTGGATCGGAATGGCCACCCAAACGGAGCATGTACCGAACCCGACTAGCCGCATCACGCTCGATCCGGCGGTGCGCGACCTGTTCGGCGATCCGGTGCCGCACGTCAATCTCGCCTTCAGCGACGCGGACCTGCGCACTCAGCAGCGCTCGCAAGACATCATGGACCAGTGGCTCACCGCCATCGGCGCGCGCAACATTTTGCAGGCTCCTTTGTCGTCCAATTCCTTCGGCGCGCATCACTTGGGGACCTGCCGAATGTCGAATGACCCGAACGCCGGCGTGGTCGACCGCGACTGCAAGGTGCATGGCCTGTCGAACCTGTTCATCGCCGGGTCGAGCGTGTTTCCGACCGGCGGGGCGATGCAGCCCAGTCTTACCGTTGCCGCACTGACATTGCGCATGGCGGATCACCTCTGGGCCGCTTGACACGTGCAGCGCAATCTCACGGCCCTGGCCGACCAAGTTTTCGACCTGCTGGTGATCGGGACCGGGGCCTTTGGCGCGGCTGCGGCCTGGGACGCGACCTTGCGCGGCTTGAAGGTGGCGGTCATCGACCAGGCGGATTTCGGCGGGGGCGCCTCGGCCGAGTGCTTCAAGATGGTGCACGGCGGCATCCGCTATCTGCAGCATGCCGATCTTCGCCGGCTGCGATCCTCCTGCCAGGATCGCTCGGCGCTGCTGCGCATCGCACCGCACCTGGTGAACCCCCTGCCCATCCTGATTCCCACCTATGGCCACGGCCGTCGGAGTAAGGCTTTCCTCGCGGCGGGCATGCTGGTCTACGACGCGCTGACCGCGGACCGCAACGCCGGAATCGCCGATCGGTCGCGGCGCATCTCGGGCATGCGGCTGCTGTCGCGAGCGGCGACGCTCGAACAGTTCCCCGACCTGGATTCGCGCGCGCTGACCGGTGCGGCGGTGTTCGAGGACGGCCAGATGTACAACACGGCTCGGCTGGTACTTGCTTTCGTCAAGTCCGCAGTAAATCGCGGCGCCACAGCTGCCAATTACACCGCAGCCGTGCGCTTTCTGTGGGACGGCAAACGAGTGCGCGGTGTGCGCGCTCATGATCGCATCGGTGGCGAGGAGTTCGACATTCAGGCGCGCCTGGTATTGAACGCCGCCGGTCCCTGGGCCGAATACCTGCTCGAGGATACTGACCGATTCGGCAGGCGCGAGCGCGGCCATTTCTCACGCGACGCTTGTTTCCTTGTGAACCGCCAGGCGACATCTCGGTATGCTCTGGCGGTCCCCGGTTGGGGCAAGGACAGCGATGCGGTCGTGAGCCGCTCCGCCCGTCATCTTTTTGCCGTGCCGTGGCGCGAGTGTACGCTGATCGGTGTGTGGCACCGCCTGTTCACCGCGCGGCCCGATGCGGCGCAGGTGGACGAGGCCGAGATCGCGGCGTGGATCACCGAAATGAACGACTCGTATCCGGCGCTGCGCCTGACTCGCGAAGAGGTGATCTACACCAACTGCGGCCTGGTGCCCTTCGGCGACAGCCGCACGGCCGACGGGGAGTTGAGTTTCGGCAAGGAGTCGCGCTACCTAGATCACCGCGACCAGGGTATCGCGGGGCTGGTGACGTTGATCGGCATTCGCTACACGACGGCGCGGAGCGATTCGGCGCGAGCGCTCGATCTGTTGCTCGAACAGATGCCCAACGCACCGCCGCGAGCGGCCACCGAGGGGGTGCCTCTCGCGGGCGGCGACATTCCGGACTTCGCCAGCTTGCGCGCCGCCGCGCGCCGCGATACGGCCGAGCGAATCTCAGACGCGACCCTCGAGGCGTGGCTGCGAAATTACGGCACGGAGTATCGGCTGCTGGCCGACCTGACGCGCGCGCCGGCGCAGGCACTTGCGGTGGGCGGGAGCGCGACTGTGGTGGCCGAGGTGACCCACGCCGTGCAACGCGAGATGGCGGTGCGTTTGCAGGATGTCATTCTCCGGCGTACCAATCTGGGATCGGGCGCCCATCCGGGGGAGGCGTCGCTGGCGCAGACCGCCGCGGTCATGCAGCCGCTCGCCGGCTGGTCGGATGAGCGGCGCCGCACCGAACTCGCCGCGACCGAGGCCGTGCTGCGGCATCACCGTGCGGCGGTGCCCGTGACGGCGACCAAGGGGCTTCCAACGAGGGCCATGACATGAGATTGCTGATCACCGGCGGCACCGGCTTCATCGGATCGCGCCTGGCGCTCGCGGCGCGCGCGACGGGACTTGCCGTGACTGTGGCGGGGCAGCTGAATTCAGATGCCGAGCGCGCGCGCGCGCGGGAACTCGAGCGCAGTGGGGTGCCCATCGAACAGGGACCCTTGCAGGATGCGGAGTATGCGCGCCGAGTGGTGGGCGGCTGCGATACGGTGATTCACCTGGCAGCGGCACAGCACGAGGCCAATGTGCGCGACGACTATTTCTTCGACGTCAACGTCAACGGCACGAGTACGCTCATGGAGGCGTGCCAGGCCGGCGGCGTGCAGCGCTTCGTCTACGGCAGCACCATCGGCGTTTACGGCGAATCGACCGGCGAAACGCTGGACGAGAGCAGCCCGGCTCGGCCCGTGAACGTCTACGGCCGCAGCAAGCTCGCTGCCGAGGATCTCGTCAAGTCGCGGAGCGGCCCCCTCAAGACCAGCATCGTGCGCATTTCGGAGACCTATGGTCCCGGGGATTTCCGGCTGCTGAAATTATTCCGAGCGGTGGATCGCGGCCGGTTCTTCATGATCGGGGCGGGCCTGAACCGCCGCCAGGCCATCCACGTGAACGATCTGGTGCGGGGCCTGTTGCTCGCCGCGACAAGCCCGGCGGCGGTGGGTGAGACGTTCGTGATGGCCGGCGCCGAGGTCTTCACCACACGTGAACTTGTCGCGATCATCGCGGCCGCGCTCGTCCGTCCCGCGCCGCGCCTGCGGGTGCCTCTGTGGCCGTTTCTCAGCGCGGCGGTCATCATGGAAAAGACCCTTCCGCCGCTCGGCATTCAGCCGCCGCTGCACCGCCGCCGGCTCGATTTCTTTCGCAAGTCGTTCGTGTTTTCCACGGCCAAGGCGCGCGACGTGCTCGGGTTCGTGCCGGAGATTCCCTTCACTCAGGGCGCGGCCGAAGTGGTGCAATGGTATCGCGACGGCGGATATCTGTAGTCCGTGAATATTCTGTTCTGCAATTACGAATATCCGCCGCTCGGCGGCGGCGGGGGCGTGGTGATGGCGGCGCTGGCGCGCGAACTTGCACGCCGTCATCGGGTGACGGTCCTGACCTCCGGCGCGATGGGGCTGCCCGCCGTGCGAATCGAGGACGGCGTGCGCGTGGTGCGCGTGCCGGTGTTTTTCCGCAAGGAGCTGGCAGTGGCGAATTTTCCATCCATGTTGGCGTATTTGCCGATGGCGACGCTGCGCGCCTTGAATCTGCGCAAAGACGGGGCGTTCGACCTCATCAACACGCACTTCGTCGTGCCCACAGGTCCCCTCGGGCATATGCTCTCCCTATTGTATGGAATCCCCAACGTGCTGTCGGTGCACGGCGGCGACCTGTACGATCCCAGCAAGGCGAGCTCGCCCCACCGGCATGCCTGGCTGCGCGCGCCGATCCGCCACCTGCTCAAGCGTGCGAATGCGTTGGTCGGCCAGTCGCGAAACACGCTCGAGCACGTGAGATCCATCTACGGAGTGCACCGCGAGGAGGAACTGATTCCGCTCGGCATCGATCGGCCGATCATGCCGGCGGCGGCGGCTCGGAGGGACTTCGGCGTGCCCGAAGACGCCTTCGTGCTGGTCACGGTCGGTCGGATGGTGGCCCGCAAGGCCAGCACTCAGTTGGTGGAGGCGATGGGCGCCGCGGGCCGCGAGCGCATGCACCTGATCATGGTCGGCGACGGCCCGGAGGTGCCCGCAGTGCGTGCGGCCGCCGCCGTGGCCGGCCTCGCTGAGCGAGTACACCTTCTCGGACGCGTATCCGAGGAGCGCAAGCTGCAGGCGCTCGCGCTCGCGGATCTGTTCGTCTCCACCAGCCAGCACGAGGGATTCGGCCTGGTGTTTCTCGAGGCCATGGCATTCGGTTTGCCCATCGTCTGTTACGACCACGGCGGTCAGACGGATTTTCTAGCCACCGGTGCCACCGGTGCCGTGCTACGACTCAACGATCTCGCCGGCTTCACGCAGGCGCTCAAACAGATGCATGACCGGCCGGACCTTAGACAGACGATGTCGGCGAATAACCGCCGACGGGTGGAGGATTATTACATCGACAAGTGCGCCGCACGGTATGAGACGGTATTCGAGAAGGCCGTGCTGGCGTTCGAGCGACGGCGGGGAGCAGCGTAATGTGTGGGATAGCGGGCATCGTCGGGAGAATGGATCACGCCGGGACGGACCTCGGCCGGATGCTGAACGCCATTAAGCATCGCGGGCCCGACGGCGAGGGTGTGTGGAGCGACGGCACCGCCGCGCTCGGCCACCGCCGCCTGGCCGTCATCGACCTGGAAGGTGGGCGCCAGCCGCTGCGCAACGTTGAAGGCACCGTCTGGCTGGTGTGCAACGGCGAGATCTACAACTACGTGGAGCTGCGCCGACAGCTCGAGGCGCGGGGCCACCGCTTCGTGACCCACAGCGATTGCGAAGTCATCATCGGTTTATACGAGGCATACGGCGAGAAGCTCCTCGAGCATCTGCGCGGCATGTTCGCCTTCGCCCTGTGGGACACCCGCCGGCAGCGGCTGCTGGCCGCCCGCGATCACCTGGGCCAGAAGCCCTTCTTCTATACCGCCGGATCGGATCGGTTCGCCTTCGGGTCGGAGATCAAGGCGTTGCTCGCGCTCGACCCGGCGCTGCGCCGCATGAATCTCGCCGCGCTCGATCAATATCTGGCGCTGCGCATCATCGCCCCGCCGCTCACGATGTTCGAGGGCGTCCACAAGCTGCCGCCGGGGCACTCGCTGCTGCTCGAGCGCGGCCAGCAGCCCGTGATCAAACCCTATTGGGATCTGCACTACCAGCCGAAGCTCGACCTGCCGGAGGAGCGGCTCATCGATGAACTCGACGATCAGATCGTCGAGTCGCTGCGCATGCACATGGTGAGCGACGTGCCGGTGGGGGCGTTCCTCTCCGGCGGCCTCGATTCGAGCCTGCTGGTGGCCATGCTGGTCAAGCGGCTGGGCGTGAAGGATCTGCCCACCTTCACCATCGGGCTGCCCTACAAACAATTCGACGAAGCGCCGCATGCACAAAACGTTGCCTCGCGCTACGGCACGCAGCATCATGAACTGACCATTCGGCCCAGCTTGAAGCAGATCCTGCCCGATCTGGTGTGGCATCTTGACGAACCTTCGGATCCCTTGTCGTTGTGCGCCTTTCACGTGTCGCGGTTCGCGCGCCGCACCGTCAAGGTGGTGATCGGCGGCGACGGCGGCGACGAGTTGTTCGGCGGCTACGATCGGTATTACGGCAACGTATATGCCGGCTACTACCGAAAGCTGCCGCAGGCGCTGCGCCGCCGGGTGTTGGGTCCGGCGCTCACGCTGCTGCCGGTGTCCGGCTGGTACAAGAGCGTGGGACATCAGCTGCGCTGGCTGCATCAGCTGTCTTTTTTTGAGAGCGCAGAGCGCTACGCCGCGAGCCTGTCGTATTTCTATTTCGACGCCGAGCGGCGTCAGGCGCTATTCAGCGACGCCAGCCGCCGCCGGCTGGCCGACGCCGACGCCGAGCAGGCGTTAAAGGCGCCATTCAATGCGGGGCGCGGCGACGCCATCGACAAGATGCTCTATGCGGACAGCAAGATCCGGCTGCCCGACCATCCTGTGATGATCAGCGATCGGATGACCATGGCGCACGGCCTGGAGGCGCGCAGCCCCTTCATGGACCACAAGCTCGCGGAATTTGCCGCCTCGCTGCCGTCGCATCTCAAGGTCCGCGGCCGCAATCTGCGCTATATCCAGCGCAAGCTCGCCGCGCGCTACCTGCCGCCGGAAATCCTGACGCGCTCGAAACAGGGCTTCTCTTCCGCGCTGCCGTACATCTTGCGCGACGAATATAAGGAGTTCTACGGGCGCTATCTCGAGAATTCCGAGCTCGTCAGGGCAGGGATTCTCGCCCGCGCGCCCATCCAGACCCTGCTCGAGGAGCATCTGGCCGGGCGGGAGGATCACGGCAACCGCCTGTGGCTGCTCATCAATTCGGAAGTGTGGTACCGCATGATGATCCTCGGTCAGCCGAAAGAGAGTTTCCGAGACGCGGCGGCGGACGAGATCGCCTCGGCCGCCTGAGGCGCGCCGTGCGATCAGGAGGCGGGCGGCGTCACAATCCGATCCAGGTATCGAACGCTGGTTCTCACATAGATTGGATTCAGATGCCCCTCGTCACGGTAGATCGGCAGCCCGTCGCCGGTCATCGCGGGACAGGATTCGCCGCACAGATAATCGACGGGGTCGATCACGCGAGCGCCGGTCGCGGCAGCGATGTCGCGCAGCCGCGAATCGATGGTTCGCATGGGCCGCGTCGCCATGTCCTTGCTGATCACCGGAACGCTGATCCGAAAGCTCGACGCACCCCAGCGTTTACCGATCATGCTCCGCGGATCCAACGCATCACTATGCGGGCTTTGCAGAATCAAGTAGACCTCTTTGCCTTCGCTCGTCAGCCGATCAATCATCGATTGCAACTGCTTGAGCGCGAGTTCCGCTCCGTGCGTCCCGGGCAGCAAAGAGTCCTTTCGATCTCCCTCGGCAAAGTAGTAGGAGTAGCGCGGATCCATCTCGCCAAAGTAACCGATCCAGTTGGCGCCGATCACCACGGTATTGACGTTGGGGTCATTCGCAAACCGCAACGCCCGATCGACCAGCCCCCGGCAATAGGCGTGATGATCTTCCTCGACCCTTGAAATCGGTGGGCAGCCGCCGCCGGTTGCGTACACGACGCTCCTCGAGCCGGCCGGAAATGTCCGGAGCAGCCAATCGATGCGCGGGTAATACTGCTCGACAAAGCTGTCCCCGATGAAGAGTACTGTCTTCGCATCTGTCCCCTGCCGCCGCAGAGGGGCAGGCGCCGTGTCGATGTCCTTCAAGTTCGGTCCGGGAAAGGCAAGTTCGTTGGTCGCTTGGATGATCTTCTCGAGTCCATATCGAGCGGAACGCGGCGCGATCGTTCCTTCGAAATTCGCGAATCCGATCGCGCCGATGAGCAGGATCATCGCCGCCAGCGGCGCGGCCACGGGAATCAGCGACGCGTTCGATCGGATCGGCCGCTCGACGAATTCGTACGTGAGCCAAGCGAGTACTCCCGCGACGATCAATAACACGATCCTCACCGTCACTGAGCCGGAATCCGGGGCTACAATGCTGGCAAAGGACAACAACGGCCAGTGCCACAGATAGAGCGGATAGCTGATCAGGCCGACGAACACCATGGGCCGGCTCGCCAGGATGCGGCGATTGATCCAGGCGTCTGGCCCGACCAGAATAAGCAGCAAAGCGCCCAACGCCGGTGCTAAAGCCCACCAGCCCGGAAACATCAGCGTGCTGTTGAGAAGAAGTACCGAGCCGCCGATGAGCAGCGCGCCGCCCAGCGCCGCGAGATTGCGGCGCAGCGCCGTACCAGGGTCGGCCGGAATGGGCTGGCCGGCTGGAAATACCTGCCGATAGGCCAACGCTGCACCCAACAGAAACTCCCAGAAGCGAGTGGTCGGCAAATAGAACGTGGCCGCTTCGTGGGTGTGCACGCGAAGGATATTCAAGACGAAAGACGCCAGCAGGATCGCGACGATCACCGCCAGTAAATTGACCTTTCGTTTCCACGCGACGAACAGCAACAGCGGCCAGATCAAATAGAACTGCTCTTCGACGCCGAGCGACCAGAGATGCAACAAGGGTTTCAGCGCGCCGCGCGGGTCAAAGTAGCCCGCTTCCTTCCACAGCGTGACGTTGGAGACAAAAACTGCGCCCGACGCGATATGCTTACCGAGCCGGGCATATTCGTCGGGCAGCAGCAAGTACCAGCCGGCGATCCAGGTCGCCAGCAAGACCAACGACAGCGCCGGAAAAATCCGCTTGATGCGCCGAGCGTAGAACTGCGTGAAACTGAATCTATCGTGTTTCAGCCCGCGCAGCAGAATGCCTGAGATCAGATAACCGGAGATAACGAAAAATATGTCCACGCCGACGAATCCGCCGGGCAGCAGCCGGCCGAACGCGTGAAATCCAAGGACCGAAAGGATCGCGACCGCACGCAGACCATCGATGTCCGGACGATGCTGCCCGCTGCCAGCCCGCAAATGCTCCCCGCCGGTCATGCTTGATGTACTCCTTCGGCATCCTCAGTGTGAACTCGGCCGCCAGACGCGCTGTGCGATCAGGAGGCAGGCGGCGCCTGACCGCAGAGCTCGTGCACCAGGGCGCAGTAGCGCGCGGCAACCCGCGGAAGGTCGTACTCCTGGACTGCCTCGAGTCCGAGACGGCCGATCTGCGGCCAGCGCCCGCGTTGGGCTAGCGCCTCTTCCAAGACGGCCGTCAGGGCATCGGGGTTCTTCGGCGGACAAAGAAATCCATTCACGCCGTGCCGCAGGATCTCCGGCGCCACGCCGACACTGGTCGTGACCGCGGGTACGCCGCCGGCGAGGGCCTCGACGAGCGCCAAGCCGAAGCCTTCGTAGTCGCTGGGTGAGACAAACAGGTCGGCCGCCTGTACGTAATCCTGCACGCGATCGCTCTGACCGGCGAGCAGCACGTGTTTCTCGATGGCGTGCGTGCGGACGGCCGCGACGATCTCATCCTCGCAATCGTCCCAGGAGCCGCGGCCGCTGCCGACCAGAACCAGCAGCAGGTTTGGCCGAGTCGCGACTAAACCGCGCCACACATCGATCAGCATCCCCACGCCCTTGGCTCGCGACAGCCGTCCCGTATACAGGACCATGGTCGCCTGCGGAGGAATCCCTAGGCTCAAGCGCAGCTGCGCCCGCTCCTCCGCGGGGAGCGGCTGGAATCTGACGAGATCGATGGCGTTGGTAATCTTGACGATGCGCGCCGGCGGCAGGCCGCAGCCGGACAGCACGGTCACCATGTCGGCCGAAATGGCGATGACGGCGTCGGCGCGCCTCAGTACCGCCCGCTGCAGCCGGCGCAGTACGCGAGACAGCAGGCGCCCGAGCACGCCGCGCATTGCGCCGAGGCTCTCGGCGGAGATGGGTTCCACGATTTCGAACGGCGATTCCACGCGGATCACGCACTTCTTGCCCAGCAGCCGGCACACCGGCACAGCGGCGAGGGGAATGATCTTCATGCCCGATATCATGAGAACGTCGAACCGGCGGGCCTCGAGCGTCAACAGTACGATCAGTTTCACCAGGTAGTAGAGCACCGCCGGCAGCGCACGCCAACCGGCGCCCTTCAGCCGTCCAGCGGGACGAATCCTGCGAACGTCGACCTCGCCGATCGCCTCACGGGAGAGGCATGGTGGCTGTGTCTGCCGGGTAATCACATGGGTCTCCAGGCCGCACGCGGCCAGTCCTTGCGCCAGGTTCGCGGCCATGACGCCGGTTCCGCCGATCTCGGGGGGGTAGAACTCGTCCGTCAGCCAGTAAACACGAGGTGTGCGCGTCATGGGTGTGGGCATCGCTGGGCCGCCGCTCGAGGCCGCCTTAGGCCGGATTCGCTGCGTGGCCCGCGGCCTTGCGAGCGCGAGCCACGAGGAACTTGTAGGCTGACAGGGCGAGCCGTCCCATCGGTCCGCGTGCAAGGGCCAGGGTACGCAGCGGTTCGGCGGCTACGCCATATTGAGCCTTGTAGTCGTGCGCGCCGAGCAGCATGTCGAATTGCCGCAGGCCCCGATCACAGGCCCACATGATGAGGGAGTCGCGCAGCATCGTCCCTACGCCGTACTTGGACCAAGCGGCGTCGTAGGTCGGCATGTAGTAGTAGAGGATGCCGTTGCGCAAAAATCCCAGGTGACACGCGATCATCCGATCCTGCGAGCGAATGGCGCTCAGGTGCAGCGAGCCGCTGGCCGCCATCGCCGCCACGCACGCGTGTATGAATTCGGGGCCTTCCGGATCCAGGAGAAAGCTGTTGAGTTTGCGCGTCTCGAGCCACGCACGCTTCTGCCCGAGCGCGGCCTCGACCACGGAGGTGGTGGGTTCCTGCGGCTCCCAGACGTGAAACTCGTATCCCATCTTGCCAATTCGCCGCAGTCCATAGTTGACCCGTTCGCGCATGCGCGCGCTCTGCTCCGCGAGCCAGTCGCTGCCGCTCGCCCACCGGAGGGGCAGGTATTGCGCCTCCTCGAGCGTTTCGATCCAAGGATGCAGCGGTTCAAGGAGGACGTTGATCTGCGCGTCGCCACGCACGTGTCCGAGACGCACGACGTCGAAGCCGCCACGGCGCTGCAGGGCATCCCACAGCGCGCGCAACGCCGCCGATCGATCGATGCGTGGATCGAGCAGGGCATCGCAGTAGTCCGTCGCCTGGACTCCGATCCATTCGAGCACACGGACGCCGTTGTGGCGGCGAACCGTCAGCGGCAGCACTGCCCGCAACCGCTCACCCGCCCACAGGACGGCCAGCCGCAGTTGCCGGTCATCCTGCCTGCCCAAGAAGTGCAGGCAGGATGACACCCAGCCGAACTCATGAAACGGCCGGCTGTCGGCTGCATGCGCCAGCTCTTGCCATGGCTGCGCCAGGGCGTCGAACTGTGCAAGATTGTCGATGATCGTCGCTTGCACCGGATGCGTCCTCTGCCGAACAGCGCGAGCGCCGCCCGAATCGTGGGCTGAAGTTACGTGCGCGCCGCGTAGGCGCGAAACGTCTGCCGCAAGCCCTCGCGCAGCGGGACGCGCGGCCGCCAATGGAGCAGCCGCTTGGCCTTCGAACAATTCCAGCGGACTCTGCGCAGCCGGGTCTTCACCCGATAGCGGTTGGTGGAAGGCTCCTTCCTGCGCACGGCGGCCAGGATCTCGGAGACGGCCGCAATCGCGAAGTAGGCAAGACGCGGCAACCGGACAAGCCTCGGTTTGCCGCCGGTGAAGTTCTGCAGCAGGTCGATGTACTGTCGCTGGGTCAGCACGTCGTCGTCCAGAATATTGAACGACTCGCCACGGATGCCAGGGACCGTGCCGCCGAGAATGAGCGCATCGACCGCGTTGTCGATGTACGTGAGAGGTAGCGGAACGCTGCCGTCTCCGAACAACAGCATGCGCTTGCCCCCGACCACCTGACCGATGTGCGGCGGAAAAACACTGGTACCCGCCCCGCACACCAGCCCCAGACGGACGATCACGCCCTCGATCGCGCCCCGCCGATCGGCGGCGAGCACGGCGGCCTCAGCACGGGATTTCGCGCGGGCGTAGTGGCCGAGCAGACCGGTCTCATCGAACAGGCAGTGCTCGTCGACGACGGCGTTGTCCTTCATCTGGGCGATGGGATAACAGGAAACCGTTCCGACA
Organism: Gammaproteobacteria bacterium; assembly: GCA_040002315.1. Lineage (GTDB taxonomy): Bacteria > Pseudomonadota > Gammaproteobacteria > Steroidobacterales > Steroidobacteraceae > Bog-1198. The sequence continues at coordinate 4,554 of JBDUEQ010000015.1, read as the reverse complement.
TAGACCACTCGAGCGACGCGCGCGCGCTCGGCTTCGCGCAGCATCCATTCGGTGCCGCCGACGTCCACGCGCTCGAACACTTCCCGCGACCCATGCATTGCGGAGCCGAGATGGAACACGACGTCCACGCCGTCGGCAATGCCGGCGAGACCCTCGGGTAGGGCAAGATCGCCGATCCGCACCTCGGCGCCGGCCGCGCCGAGCGGCGTCGCACGCTCGGCGGATCGGGCGAGAACACGCACCGAGTCACCGCGTTGAAGCAGCGCATGAACGAGATGAGAGCCGACGAAGCCGGTGGCGCCGGTCACCAGTACCTTCACGCCGCCGAGTCCTGGGTGCGGGCGATTGCGTCCGTTTCGGGCCAGATGGAGCGCAGGACGCGCACCGATTCGATGCCGTCGGCCGCGCCCACCGGTGCGGGCTTGCCGGTCTCGATGGCGGAGTAGAACGCATGAATGAGCGGCACGATTCCGTAGGAGCCGTCGATCTTCTTCCGAGCGAGTTTCCAGGCGGCGCCCAGGGTGCCGCCAAACAACTGCGCCGCGACGTCGAGATTGCCGAGCGCGCGGCCGATCTTCTGCGGCACGGGCAGCTCCCGCTGCACGGTCAGCGACATGCTGGAGATGTTCAGGCGCAGAAGCGCCTTGGTGCATTGAATGTCCAGTAGACCCATGTCCGGGCGGGCGCGCAGCGAAACCGACAGAGTTCCGATTCCATGCTCCGCGTCGAGCAGCGCCCGGACATCGGCGGCCTTGCCCTGCGGCACTTCCGCCGCATTGCGCTCGACCGCGAACACCCGCCGTGAATTTCCCATCAGGCGGGACAGCAACGACAACGGATGCACCGCGAGGTCTTCGGCGAGTCCGCCGGGAAGCTGCGTGGCCCAATGAGTCTGGCCAAAGTCCGCGTTGCGTTTCACGTCGAAATTGAAGGATGCCGAGGCCTGCAGCACATCGCCCACGCGCCCCGACTCGATCAACTCACGCGCCTGAATCATGGCTGGGGTGTACAACCAGCAATGTCCCACGCAGATCTCCCGACCCGCCTGCGCCGCGGCCGCCTGCATCGCGATGCATTCCGCCTCGGACATCGCCATCGGCTTTTCCACGTAGACATGGGCGCCGGCACGCAGCGCCTCGATGGCGAGGCTCGCGTGCGATCCCGGGGGCGTCAGAATGTGCACAACATCCGGCTTCAGCGCGAGCAACTCGGCCTGGTTGTCGAAGGTACGGCTGATCGAATGCCGCGCCGCCTGTTCGCGCGCACGAGCGATATCGCGATCGACGATGCCCACCACTTCGGTTCCGGGCCACCGGGCGGCCGCGGCCAAGTGATGGCCGGAAATCATTCCACTGCCAATAATACCAATTTTCATTCCCGGCTCAGTTCTCGTGTTAATGTTCGCCGTGCGGCAATCCGCGACGGGCTATATGCGCGGGTACAAAGCAAGGGAGCGGATGCGCGCCTCGTCACTATACAAAATCCGAATGCAACTCAGCAGTCACACAAGCCCGGATTATACGACAGTGCGCCGATCGCCGCGAAGCCTTTCGCAAACGCCGGTGCGACAATATGCGCCTAGATTGAACAATAATCGGGCGTGCGGCGCATGCGCGAGCATCGCGCTGTATACGCGGCGCGATCTGTCCGAATTAGCGGCGCCGCGCCACCTTTGAAGCTCACGAACAACGCGGCCTGGCTCATCGGCTGCCGCGTGAGCGGCGACTTGCTCAATTTATTGCTGTTCGTGATCATTTCGCGCCATTTAGGTCCCGCCGGCATCGGTGCGTATTCGTACGGATTCGCGGTCTCGACTTTCGTGTTCGTGATCGGGTGTCTGGGCATCGAGGAATACGGCCTGCGCCGGTTCGCGCGCATCGAGTCGGATCGTCGCGCGTCGTTCTTTGCGGAACTGCTGGGCGCGCAGTTGCTCATGATCGCGGTCGCGATCGTCGGCGTCGCCGTCTATCTGGCGCTCACCCGGGCAACGCACGCGACGATCCTGACGGTCGCCCTGTTGACGGCATTCCAGGCCTCGGTCGCCATCGCACGCACGTTGTTCATTCCTTCCATGAGCCAACAGCGCATGATGCTTCCGGCGGTCGCGGACCTGCTGATGCGTGCCCTCGCGTTCGGCATTGCGGGGTTGACCATCCAGTTCAGCAATGTCGCGCTGCCGCTGTCGCTGATCGGCTTCCCGGTCTCGGCCGTCCTGCTCATGATCGTCGGCTCGCAATCCGCGGCACGCTATGGCGCGCCCGTGCGTGTCGCGATTTCGCGCCCGACCCTGAGCGGAATCGCCGCGGTTCTCTGGTCGTTCGCCCTGATCGAGGTGTTCGTGCAGCTCCTCTCCCGGGTGGGCGTCATCGCCTTGACCTTGCACTCGGGCCAGGCTGCCGCCGGCGTTTTCGCCACCGGACTGCGGCTGGTTGAGGTAACGCTCATGCCGCTGGCATTTCTCGGCGTGGCAGCCTATCCACGCTTGAGCCAGCTGTACGTGTCAAACACCGAAGAATTCCGCCGAGACAGTTCGCAGCTGATGTGGCTCATGGTGCTGGTCAGCGCCGGCAGCGCCTGGGGCCTGACATTCATCGCGCCCGTGCTGCTGGTGCCCGTGCTCGGCGCGCGCTTTGCCGGCATGGAGCCCGCCGTCGCGGCGATGGCGTTTGTCGCCGTCGTGCAGGGCCTCGAGGTTACGCTCGGGCGCCTGCTGTACTCATCCGACCGCCAGGTGCGGCGCGCGTGGATCATAGTGGCGGGCGCCGCTCTGAACACGGTGCTGTGTGTGCTGCTCGTCCCCCGTGCCGGCGTCTACGGGGCCATCGCCGCCGGTGCCGCATCCTATGCGATGATCGACATTGCCTACGCGCTGACCTTGCGCCGTCCCGTCACCGCCCGTCGACTGCTGCTGATTCTCGCGGCCTTGGCCGCCGGTCTGGCGTTGGGTGCAACGGTTACCGCGGTGTTTGCGGGTTGGGCGTTGCCGCTGTGGGCGCGGGCGCTCGGTTCCGCCGCTGCGTTTCTGGCGGTGGTCGGCTCGACCTATTGGTACGCCTCGGCGCGCAGCGCGCCATTGTGACCCTGCCTCAAGCCCTGCGGTCGTCGGCGATGGCGCCGCAGACCCATGACGTCGAGGTCGAAGTACGCGTCCCGGTTCCATTGCGCCGCAAAGGCGAAGGTCGGCATACTAGCCGTTAGAACGGCCGTCCGCGGTAATCCACTGCGTGATGGATCGCCGCGCGGACATTACTATCGAAATGGGGATCGGTCGAAAGAGTTCGGGAACGTGCTGACGGCTAGGGCGCGACGCCGCTGGCGGGTATCCGCGCGCCTGCCCTCCGGTCGCTGCCGATATATCCCGTTCTCGTTGTTCGACGGCGATCTGGTCAACCGTCTGTTTGCGGTGCTCGGGCTCGGCAATCGACGGGCTTCGCACGTCGCCGGCCGCTCGCTGTTTCTAATCGCGATCACCTGGCTCCCCATGGCGTTGATGGCACCGTTCGAGCACCTTGCCTCGCTCACGATCACGGGACGCAATTTCTTCGGCGACTTCGCCGCCTATGCGCAGTTCCTAATCGGGCTGCCGCTGTTCGTGCTCGCCGAATCCGTAGTGAACCACAGCACCCGCGATGCGGCGCACCAGTTTCTATCGACCGACATCGTGCGCGTACCGGACCAGGAGCGGGTGATCCACTGGCATGGGCGAATCGCGCAGTGGCGCCGTTCGTTCCTCTCCGACGCCATCTGCCTCGGCATCGCGTTCGCGCTGTCCTATGCCATCTGGCACACGGAAATGGGGTTCCCGGACGACAAAGTGACATGGCACACGACCGTCGTGAAAGGCATGGGCCGTCACCTGACCCGCACCGGTGCCTGGGAATTCCTGGTGGCGCTGCCGATCCAGATGTACTGGTGGCTGCGCATCATCTGGAAGATCGGCCTGTGGTACGCCTATCTATGGAAGGTGTCGCGGTTTCGCCTGGATTTGCGTGCGACGCATCCGGACGGCACGGGCGGCATCGGCTTCGTGAGTGCCGTGCAGGCCAAGTTCTCGCTGGTGATCTTAGCGTACGGCATCAGCAACGTGGCGGCGACCGTGGGCTACAAGATGGCGATCGAAGGGGCCACGCTCGACATGCCGCCGGTCTGGGGGCCGCTGGTCGGTTTCGCCATCTTGGCGCCGGTATTTTTCACGGCGCCGCTCCTGCTGTTTACCTTCCAGCTACGGCTTGCCAAGGAGCGCGCACTGCGCCGCTATCGCGATCTTGCGCTCGACCAGGTGCGCAGGACCGAGGTACTGCTCGCCCACGATGCGCGTTCGAAACCGAACGAGCTCAAGACCGCGTTCACGGACATGGCCGGCCTGTGGAAGATGTTCGAGCAGACTCAGGCGATGCGTGTGGTGCCGTTCGACTGGCAGTCGTTCAGCCAGCTGATCGGCTCGACCTTCGGTTCGCTCTCGACCGTGCTACCGATGTTGCACGGCGCGGAGGGTCTGCAAAAGTGGTTCGAGTTCATCGGGCATTTCTTTCGCATGCTGACGGGGCACTGACA
>JBDUEQ010000014.1:0-13370 GCA_040002315.1 Gammaproteobacteria bacterium | reverse complement strand
CAAGGCGCGCATGCCGAATGCGCCGCTCGACAGCCTCGACATGATTTTCAAGCCGGAAATCGTCGCGAAATTCGCCGACTGCGGCGTCACTTTCCTCGATTCGGCGGCTGATACCTTGATGCTCGCCTTGCAGTATTTGGGTTTGGATCCGAACACTACGCGGCCCGAGGACTACAAGGCGGCCGAGAAATTGCTCTTGAAAGTACGCCCCTACGTCCGCTCCTTCGATTCTGCGGAGTACCTGAATGGATTGGCGAATAAGGAAATTTGCATCGCCATGTCCTGGTCGAGCGACTATGCGCTGTCCAGGGCGCGTGCGCGGGCGGTGGGGGTGAATGTCAACCTCGCCTTCTCAGTGCCAAAGGAGGGGGCCAATCAGAATTTCACCTCGCTCTTGATACCGGTGGGTGCACCGCATCCGCAGGCTGCTTATCAGTTCATCAATTTCATTCTGCGTCCGGAGGTGATCGCCGAGATCACCAATGAGATCTATTATGGCAATGACAATATCGTCTCGCGGCCGCTGGTCCATCCCGCCATTCTCAACGACGTGACTCTGTATCCCACGCCGGAAATGGAGGCCACGCTATTTCGGTCCGATGAAGCATCCGCCGCAACCGAGCGAATCCGCACACGGACTTGGACACGAGTGAAGACCGCGAAATGACCGACGAAACAACCGACGAAACAACCGACGCAACAACCGCAGCAGGTTCTGAGATGAAGGTCGTGAGTTTTCTGCGAATGGAGGACGGCACCCGCGAGGACTATGAGTTCCTCGACCGCTGCGAGCGTACCTATGTGCGCGCCTTGCCGGATCGCGTGCTGGCAGCACTGCAAAAACTGGATCAATCCCTGCAGGGGTATGCGGTGAGCCGCCTCGAGCATTCGCTGCAGGCGGCAAGCCGCGCGCTGCGCGATGGAGCGGATGACGAACTCATCGTGGCGGCCCTGATTCACGACGTGGGCGACGATCTGTCGCCCTACAACCATGCGGAAGTTGCAGCGGGCATCATCCGGCCGTATGTGCGCCGCGAGGTCTCCTGGATCGTGGAACAGCATGGGCTGTTTCAGACGTATTACTACGCGCATCACTACGGTCGCGATCGCAATGGCCGCGAGCAATTTCGCGATCACCCCTGGTATCAGGCCTGCAAGGATTTTTGCGCGAAGTGGGATCAGTGCTCGTTCGATCCGAAGTATCCGTCCGAGCCCTTGAGCACCTTCGAACCTCGTTTACGGGAGATCTTCAGCCGCCCGGCGCACGATCCGCGCTATGTCGGAAACTGACGTTTCCCGACAGCTTCGACTGCTCAGTGTTCGGCCATCTGCGCGTCCAGGATGCGCTGACGTTCGGCGCGGCGCATGAAAAAGCCGGCGAGCAGCACGCAAGCGCCGACCAGGCAGATCATCAAGCTCGCGAGCGCGTTGACGTCCGGACTGACGCCGAGCTTAACCTTGGAAAAAATCACCATGGGCAGTGTGCTGGCACCGGGCCCGGACACGAAGCTCGATATGACCAAGTCATCGAGCGAGAGCGTGAAACTGAGCAGCCAGCTCGAGGCCAGCGCCGGCGCGATGCTGGGCAGCGTGGTATCGATGAAGGCGCGAACCGGGCCGCTTCCCAAATCCATGGCCGCCTCTTCCAGCGACCGGTCGGCGCCCGCCAGGCGCGATTGCACGGTGACCGTGACGTAGGCGCTGCAGAAGGCGATATGGGCAATCACGATGGTGGTGAAGCCGCGATGCGGCCAGCCCAGCAGGTGCAGCATGGAAACGAACAGCAGCAGCTGGGTGATGCCGGTGATGATTTCCGGCATCACGAGCGGCGCATTGACCATGCCGGTGAGCAGCAACCGCCCGCGAAATACCTTGAAGCGCACCAGGGAAATCGCGGCCAGAGTGCCCAAGAACACCGATCCGGTCGAGACGACGACGCCGATTTCCAAGGACAGCCACGCCGCATCGAGGATCTGATCATTGTGGATGAGTTCGGTGTACCAGGTGGTCGAGAACCCTCCCCACACGCTGACCAGGGACGAGGCATTGAAAGAGTATCCGATCAATACCAGGATCGGAATGTACAGAATCGCAATTCCGATGCAGAGAACCGAAATCAAGAACGGCGATATTCGGTTCTCCACCTAGGCCTCGAGCTGCTTGGTGTTGTAGTGCTGGTATAGCGCGATGGGACCCACCAAAAGCACCAGAAACGCGATGGCCACCGCAGAGGCGACCGGCCAGTCTCGGTTGCCGAAGAACTCGTCCCAGAGCACGCGACCGATCATGAGATTGTCCGGCCCGCCTAGCAGGGTCGGGATGACGAATTCACCGATCGCGGGGATGAATACCAGCAAGGATCCGGCGATGATGCCCGGCATGGACAGCGGCAGGGTCACGTCGAGAAAGGCGCGCCACGGCGGGCTGCCAAGGTCACCCGCCGCTTCCAGCAAGGAATGATCCAGTTTCTCGAGTGTGGCAAACAGCGGCAGGACCATGAACGGCAGGTAGGAATAGATGATGCCTAGATACACCGCGAAGGTAGTGCGCATGATCTGTAGAGGATGATCGATGACACCCAGCCACAATAACGCGGTATTCAGCAATCCGGTCTCGCGGATGATTCCCTCGAGCGCATAAACACGCAGCAGAAACGAGGTCCAGAACGGCAAAATGATGATGAGCAGCAGGATGCTTTGCGTGCTCTTTGAAGTCCGAGCGATGGCGTAGGCCATCGGATACCCTATGGCAAGACAGATGAGTGTCGAGAAAAACGCCGTTTTGAGCGAATAGAGGTACGAAAGGCCGTAGACCTCGTCGGTAATCAGATACTTGAAATTCCCGAGATTCAGCGTGAGGTGGATGTGCCAGTCGGGACTCACGGATAGAATATCGGTGAACGGCGGCACCCGTACTGCCGTATCGGCAAAGCTGATCACCAGGGCGAATCCGAACGGAATGAGAAAAAAGATCAACAGAAAGAGCATTGGCGGCATGATAATGAGCCACTTCCCCCGGCGCTTCAGCCAATCCCCGCGCAGCCCGCGGGCGGAGGTGCGCGTGAACGTGTCGTCGTGTACCGCTGATGTCATAAGAACCTGAACAAGAACGTGCGTAGTCTCAAGAAGAAATCTCACAAACCGGTGCGCGTTCCCCGCGCACGCAACGCCCACAGCCGTCAGCGCCAACGCTTGATCGAGGCGTGCATTTCCGCCCTGCACATCTACGGACCGTCGCGCACGACGGTGGAAAAAGTAGTGGCGATCGCAAAAATGTCACCCGGTATCGTCCGATTTTACTTTGCCTCCAAAGCCGCCATGCTGGTCGCGTCTCTGCAATTCCTCTCCGCCGAATTCGAGGAACAACTACTGGTTCCCGTGGCGCGACTCAAATCCCGACCGGTCGCTGCGCTGGAGTTGATGGTTGATTTGTATCTCGATCCCGAAATAGCCAGTCCTCGCAAGGTCTCTGTTTGGTATGCATTTTGGGGCGAGGCCAGCTCACGGCAGGAATATTACGATATTTGCGGACAGAAGGACGAGAGCTTTGCGGTCCTGGTGCGCGAACTCATCGAGCGCTTGATCCTGGACACCTCTCAGCCGCAGCTCGACCCGGATGGGATCGCGCTGGGTCTCATCGGCGTGCTGGAAATGCTTTGGCAGGACTTCGCGTTCCGTACCGAAGCGGATATCGACCGCGACGTCGCGAAGCGCCGTGCCATGGCCTATCTGCGCTCGGTTTTCCCCGGTCAATTCGCCGGCCCGGCAACGGCTGCCGGCTTCATCGGCGGCGACCGTCGACCGGCCGGCTGGGTGTACGCCAACCGCCGGTTGTTTGCGGTCGAACGAGAGACCCTGTTTCAAGATTCGTGGCAGCTCGCCGGGCATCTGTCGCAACTTGCGGGGCCGGGAGACTTCCTCGCCGTCGATCTGGGCGTCGAACGAGCGCTGCTGCTGCGCGATGCCGCAGGAAAAGTACGCGCGTTTCGCAACAGCTGCAGTGAGGCGCCGCATGTGCTGACCTCGGCCCCGGCGGGGCATATCAGTGTCATTCGATGCACGGTTCACGGGTTGCAATTCGATCTCGACGGCCGGCGCCGCGGCTCACGCGGCAGCGCGGATCTAACGCCGTTGGAACTGCGCCTGATCGGTGACCTGATTCTAGTGCGCTCAGCGCAGCGGCACCGACCCTCATCGGAGGTCTCGGACCCCTGGCAGGAATACTCACCGCCGCCAGGAGCGCTGCCGGTGCGGCCGCCCGCTGAGACGGTGATATCTGCGGATTGGAAACTCGTGGTCGAACAATGGCTCGAATCGATGAGCAGCGGAACATCGCACGCGGAGCACCTGGGCTGGAGTGCACGCGCCTATAAGCAATTGATGGGACCCACGGTGGACTTTCGCTGGCAGCGGCGATTTCTTGCGCCCAATCATCTGATCGAAGTGCGGCCCGACGGCTGCAGCATACTTCAAGTGCTGCCTCTGGGCCCGGGGCGCAGCCTGTTGCGGCAACATGACTTCTCGTCCTGCGAAGCACGGCGTGCGGCAGGCGCCGCACAGTACCTGGCGTCGCGGCAAAGCCGCTATGCCCGGCCTGCGGCAATTGCGGTTGCGGAATCGACCCAGGTGGGAGTCGTGACCTTTGGTCATGATGCCGCACAAGGCGCGCACGCTGCGCCGGCCGTGGCGGCGTTTCGGCGGCATTTGCTGGCTCTCGTGCCCATGTTGGGCCTTGCCCGGCCGCCGAACGAGGCTTGAGGAAATTCACTATACTAGGCGATTCACCAGCAACATCGTTGATTGCGAAACTACCATTGCGCGGAGAATCTGATGAATTTGACGTCCCTCACCACTAAAGATTGGCATGCGCGCGCTGCGGCGGTGCGCTATGAGACTCGGCATTTTATCGACGGTCAGTACGTGGATTCTGTGGCGCGCGGTCGCTTTGCCGTGGTGAATCCGGCCACCGGCAAGCCGCTGTGCGAAGTCAGCGCAGGCACCGCAGCTGATATCGACGCGGCCGTGGCGTCTGCCAAACTTAGCTTCGCCTCGCGAGTCTGGAGCCGCAAGGCGCCGCGCGAGCGTATGGCCATCATGGCGTCTTACAGCCGGCTTCTCGAAGAGAACAACGAAAAATTTTCCCTGCTCGACACGCTGTGCATGGGCAAGCCCATCACAGACATGGTGACCATCGACGTGCCGGCGGCGGCGCGCAACTTCGCCTATTTCGGCGAGCTCATCGACAAAATGGACGGCCAGGTGACGGCTACGGCCTCCGATGCCTTTCACTACATTCTGCGCGAGCCCTTGGGCGTGGTCGGATGCATCGTGCCGTGGAATTATCCGCTGCTGATGGCGGCATGGAAGGTGGCCCCGGCGCTCGCCGCGGGCAATTCGGTGGTGCTGAAACCCGCCGAACAGTCGCCGCTGTCGGGACTGCTGATGGCGCAGCTATTCGTGGAGGCGGGAGGACCGCCGGGCGTGTTCAATGTGGTCAACGGCCTGGGTGAAACCGCCGGTGCCGCGCTGGCGCTGCATAATGACGTCGCGAAAATAGCATTTACCGGCTCTACGGAAATCGGCAAGCAGATGCTGATTTACGCGGGCCAGTCGAACATGAAGCGCGTCGCCCTGGAATGCGGCGGCAAGACTCCGCAAATATTCCTCGCGGATCTGCCGGATCTCGATACGGCGGTGACCTACGCCATCAATGGCATCTTCGGCAACATGGGCGAGGTCTGCAACGCGGGTTCGCGTCTGCTGCTGGATCGCCCCATTGCCAAGGAATTTCTGGCGCGATTCATCGAGCGCGGCAAAGATATGTATCGAGCGGGCGATCCGCTCGATCCCACGACCAATTTGGGCCCGTTGGTGACGGCCTCGCACCGCACGCGAGTCATGAGCTACATCAGCCGCGGCAAATCGGAAGGCGCGCGCCTGGAGTTTGGCGGCGGCTCGCCGGATATGCCGGGTTCATTCGTCAACCCCACGCTGTTTTCCGGCGTCAACAATCAGATGACCATTGCGCAAGAAGAGATTTTCGGCCCCGTTGCGGCGGCCATCGAGGTCGACGGCCTGGCAGAAGCGCTGAGCATCGCCAACGACTCGATTTATGGTCTGGCTGCGTCGGTGTGGACGCGTGACTTGAGCACCGCGCATAAGACCGTGCGCGATCTGGAAGCTGGCGTTATCTGGGTGAACTGCTTCGACCACGGCGATATGACGCAGCCCTTCGGCGGTTATAAACAGTCGGGCCAGGGGCGCGATAAATGCGTGGAGAGTCTGCTCAGCTACACCCAAACCAAATCCGCCTGGATTCACCTCGGCTAATCCACGCATCATATTTTGTACCGCTCAACGGCCATAGCCTTGAAAGCGGGGTAGGTGACGATATTTCTAGCTGAATTGTTTGGGCGGGCTGGCCAGAGCGAATTCGGGAATGCGTTCGCGCAGCAAGTTGTGAAACTCCAGCATCCAGCCTTCCAGCTGCGACAGCGGCCCCGGTTTGTAGCTGCCCGACGCGAGGCCACGCTGTACGCGAGCGCACAGCCATTTATCCTCGTTGTTCACCTGCGTGTTGATGCGCGAACTTAAGTAGCGCACGGCGCGCATTTCACGCCGTTCGTCGGGCAAGCCGAACACCCCGCCGCGCACCATGCACTTGCCGGGCCCGGCGGGCAGCAGCTGGAAGAAATCCATCTGGTCGGGAAACACGTCGATCCCAAGGTTCGGCAGTGCGCTATAGAAGCGCCAGCAGCGCCGCTGGTCCTCGGGCAGATGCGTCGCGACGCCGCTGATCATCCGCTGATACAGGCCCTCGGCCCAGCGCGGGGAATCCTGCTCACGCATCCAGCTGACGCCGCGTGCCACTCCGGGCACCGAGGCCTGGTCCTCGTAATCCGGTGTGAACATGCGATACAGCCCCGGATGTCCGACGGGTACGTGGTAGGACTCGAGGTAATTATCCATCGCAATCTTCCAATCGACGGGCCACGTCTCCTGAGCAATCGGTCCCAGCGGCACCATCTCTTCGAATCGATAGGGTAGGAATTCCTCGGCCAATTTACCCCAGACCTTCGACACCGGCGGCGGATCGCCCGCCAGGCACACGAAGACGAAGCCGAAGGCGATATCGGTGCGCACCGGGCGCAGGCCATGTTCGGCACGATCGAGTCCCGGAAAGCTCTCGCGAACCGGCATGCCGATCAGGCTGCCGTCCTGTTTGTAAGTCCAACCATGGTAGGGGCAGGTGATGGTGGCGGGACAATTTCCCGAACCATCGAGCAAGCGCGCGCCGCGGTGCCGGCAAACATTGTGAAAGCCGCGAATCGAGCCGTCTCGATCGCGCAACACCATGACGCTTTCCGGCCCCAAATCGAAAGTCTCGTAGTCACCCGCCTTGGGAATGGAGTTGATATGGCAGACGATTTGCCAGCTCGGCATCAGGATGCGTTCGAGCTCCAGCCGGTTGAGTTCGCTGTTGTTGTAGACCCAGGCCGGCAATGCACGGGGCAGGGCGCTTGCGGCCTCGTCGGCGCGCTTCGCGACGGATAGGTTGGTCATAGCGGTCTCCGTTGCGATTTATATGGTCATTTAATGTACGCCGAAGGACGCATTGTTGGCAAGTCGGAGCAGCGCAGCAAGGCCATATTCATGCAGAAAGCCTGATTCTGGGGCGTGCCCATGCGATAAAGTGCTCGCAGCCTTGAGGAGGTTTCGACCGCACCCGGCGCGTCGGTTATATGGTCATATAATAATTCTGGACGGCATGCCCGACGAATGTTACGGTCGCACAAACTCTGCGATTCCAATCATTTCAAGGGGCATGTCATGGCCAGAAAACTGACCAAGAGCAACGCGCATTTCGAGCGCGCCGTCAAACGCCTGCCGCTCGGTGTGGCGTCTAATTTCCGCTACTGGGGCGATGAGCGGACCATTTATGTGAAAAGCGGTGTGGGCGCACGCATCACCGATCTCGACGACAACAACTACGTCGACTACCGCATGGGTTACGGGCCGGCGATTCTCGGCTACGCGCATCCGGAAGTCGACGAAGCGGCGCGTGAAGGAATGAAGGTCGGCGGTGTGTTCGCCCTGTCCACGGAACGCGAGCTTACCGTCGCCGATCGCATCTCCAAGATGGTGCCGGCTGCCGAACTCGTGCGCTTCTCCAATTCGGGCACCGAAGCGGTGATGGCCGGATTGCGCCTGGCGCGCGCTTACACGGGCAAGGACGATTACGTGATTCTCGAGGGTAGCTACCACGGGCTGTTCGATGCAGCGATGTGGTTCACGCCCATGGACAAGTGGTCCCAAGTCGGCGACCCCGAGGTCAAGCCGTACAGCGAAGGCGTGCCCATCAGCACCCGCAGCTTTGCGCACTTCGTCCAGGCCAACGATGCAAATCAACTGGAAGACGTATTTAAGCGCCACTCGCATCGTATCGCGTGCATGCTGATCGAGCCCATCATGGGTAATTGCCTGGGGATCGCGGCCGAGCCGGAATATCTGCGCGCGGCGCGGGAACTGTGCGACAAGCACGGCGTGGTATTGCTCATCGATGAGGTGAAGACTGGATTTCGTGTGGCTCGCGGCGGTGTCCAGGAACTGTACGGCGTCAACGCGGACCTTTGCACCTTCGCCAAGGCCGTGGCCAACGGCTATCCCATTTCGGTGCTGGCGGGCCGCGAAGAAATCATGCGCAAGATCGGCAAGGGCGTGGCGCATGGCGGCACCTATACGGCGCATTCGGTATCGCTGGCGGCGGCGGAGAAGTGTCTGCAGATACTCGATGAGACGGATGCGCTGGAGCGCATTGCCGACTACGGCACCCGGCTGCGCAATGGCATGCGCACCGTGCTCGGTGCGCGCGGCATCGCGCATAGCTTCGTCGGACACCCGTCCATGAGCGGCCTGTATTTCGCGCACGAAGCGCCGCGCAACTATCGCGCCTGGAAGAGCAGCGATTACTCGTTCTACGACGCCATGGCGCAGGTGCTGCATGACGAAGGCGTGTTGTGCGAACCGGATTCGCGCGAACCCTGGTTCGTCTCGGCGGCGCATGATGCGTCCTGCCTCGCGGATACATTGCGGGCCTTCGAGGTTGCGGTCGATGCCACGTTGAAGTCGAGCGGCGCTTCGCACAAAGTGCCGGCTTGATCGGCGCTGCCGCAAAAACTGCTGCGAGCCTCGACGCCATCATCGTCGGGGCCGGCCACAACGGCCTGGTGGCGGCCTGCTATCTGGCCCGCTCGGGGCTCAGGGTGCTTGTCCTCGAACGCCAGCCCTTCATCGGCGGCGCAGCAGTCAGCCGCCGTTTGTATCAGGACTTTACGTACTCGAACTGTTCCTACGTCTGCAGCCTGCTGCGGCCGGAGATCATCCGCACGCTGGAGCTGCCGAAGTACGGTCTGCAAGTCATCCCCTATGAAGGAGGATGCACCATGATGCAGGGCGGCGGTCACCTGGCGCTGTACGATAATCACGACGCGCTGCGCCGCGAAATCTCCCGACATTCGAAGCGCGACGCCGAAGCTTACGATCGCTACTCGCGCGATGTGATGCGCCAGTGCAGATTCATCAAGCCATTACTGATGCGCGAGCCCCCGGATCCCACATCGTTCAAACCGCGCGACGTCCAGGAACTGCTGTACTTGGGCAAGCGCTTCCACGGTCTGGGCGAACAGCGCATGTACGACACCCTGCGCTTCTGGACCATGAGCGCCGCGGATTTTCTCGACGAGTATTTTGAGAGTGAAATCGTCAAGGCACATTTTGCGGGCAGCTCCATCATCGGCACGGCTTTGGGACCGCGTTCGCCCGGCACGGCCTACGTTCTCCTGCATCATTACATGGGCGACATCGACGACACGGTCGGCGCCTGGGGATTTGCGCGCGGCGGCATGGGTGCGATTACCCAGGCGCTCGGGGCCTCATTCGAGGCCAGCGGCGGCACCATCCGCAGTGCCGCGCCCGTGAGCAAAATTCTGGTGCGCAACGGGCGCGCCACCGGCGTCGCGCTGGCGGACGGCGAGGAGATTCGCGCGCCGCTGGTGATATCCAATTTGGATGTGCGCCGAACGTTCCTTGAAAGCATGGATGCGAAAGATTTGCCCGACGAGTTCCTGCGGCAGGTTAAGAACTTCAAGATTCGCGGCTCCTCCGGCAAATTGAACATCGCCCTGGATGGGTTGCCGCGATTTCCCTCCATACCGGAAGGTTCGCCGTGCACCCGCGGCGACATGCACGTGACCGATACCATCGAAATGATGGAACGCGCCTACGATGATTGGAAGGACGGGCGCTGGTCGCGCGCGCCGTACATCGACATGCTCATTCCCTCGCAAATCGACCCCACCATGGTTCCGGACGGCAAGCACTATATGTCGGTGTTCGTGCAGTACTGTCCCTACGAACTGGCCGACGGGCCTTGGGACGCGGCCAAGCGCAAGGCCTTCGGCGATACGGTGATCAATACCATTGCGCAGCACAGTCCGAATTTCAAAGACCTGATATTGCACGCCGAGATTCGCACCCCTTGGGACATTGAAAACGAAGTGGGCCTCACCGAAGGGAATATCTTTCAAGGTGAATTGACCATGGATCAGCTGCTGTTCAACCGCCCGGTGCCGGGCTACGCCCAGTATCGAGCGCCGGTGCGCGGCATGTACATGTGCGGGTCGAGCACGCATCCGGGCGGCGGCGTCATGGGCGCGCCCGGTGCAAACGCCGCGCGCGCCGTGCTGCGCGATCTTGGGCGAGCGCACTGATGACGATCGCGTCGACTCAAGCGCGCTTCGACTGCGTGATTATCGGCGCCGGACACAATGGTCTGGTGTGCGCAGCGACGCTGGCGCGGGGCGGCCGTACCGTATTGGTGCTGGAGGCCGCGGCCCAGGTGGGCGGCGCGGCGGTGACCCGCGAATTTGTTCCTGGATTCCGCGTCTCGGCGGGGGCGCACTTGCTGCATCTGATGCCGGCCGAGCTGCTGCGCACCCTCAAGCTTGAGTCGCATGGGTTGGAATGGTCGGCGCGGGCCATGTCGACCACGGCGCTGGTGCCCGGCGGCGCGCGCTTGAGCTTGGGCGCGGAGGAGGCTTTACGGGGCCTGTCACCCGAGGACGCAGAGGCGTATTCGGTGTATGCGGCACGCATGCGGAGATTTGCCGCGGCGCTGGTGCCGATGTTCTCCGGCGTGCCGCCGCGCCTTGGCACGACGGCCTGGGGCGATCGCATGGCGCTGCTTCGTCTCGGCTGGCAGGTGCGTAAATTGGGAAAGCGCGACATGCGCGAGTTGCTGCGAATCGGCGGCATGAACGTCTATGATTTGCTCGAGGAGAACTTCCATTCTGCGGCGCTGAAGGGAGCGTTGGGATTGGATGCCGTGCTCGGCGCAAACTTCGGCCCGCGCTCGCCCGGCACGGTGCTGACGCTGTTGTACCGGCTGGCGGGGGAATGCGGGGCGGGCGCGTCCGGTCTTTCCCAACCCAAGGGCGGCTTGGGAGCCGTATGCGACGCGCTGGCCAAGGCGGCTGCAGCGGCAGGGGCTACCATTCGCACCGGCGCACCGGTCGCAAGCATTCGAGTCGAGGGCGATCGCGCCAGCGGCGTCGTGCTCGAGTCCGGCGAGAGCATTGATGCATTGAGCGTCATTTCCAGCGCCGATCCGAAAACCACATTTCTGCGCTTGCTGGGACCACGCCACCTCGACACGGGCTTCGTACGTCGAGTGAACCATATTCGCAGCCGCGGCCTTGCGGCCAAGCTTCATCTGGCGCTGAATCGAGTACCGGTATTCAGCGGGGTCAGCGAGGCGGGCCTGCGTGGCCGGTTGCTGCTGGCACCGTCGCTGCAGCACATCGAACGCGCTTACAATCATGCGAAGTACGGCGAGTTCTCGTCAGCGCCGGTCATGGAGATCACGGTGCCCACGGCCAATGACCCATCGCTGGCTCCTGCCGGACAACACGTGCTCTCCGCCATCGTGCAATATGCGCCCTATGCACTCAAAGAGGGTTGGCAGAGTGGCCGGCAACGCTGCATTGACGCGGCGCTGGATGGGTTGGAACGCTACGCACCCGGTCTTCGCGCCAGCATTGTTGGGGCGGAGCTGCTGACGCCGGCCGATATGGAAGCGGAATTCGGCATGACAGGCGGGCACTGGCATCACGGAGACTTGGCCTTCGATCAATTCTTGATGGTGCGTCCGGTACCGGGGGCGGCACAGTACCGCACTCCGCTGGACGGTTTATTCCTCTGTGGCGCCGGCTGTCACCCCGGCGGCGGTGTCATGGGGATTGCGGGCCGCAATGCCGCACAGGAAGTGCTCAAAGCGAACCCTAATTCACCATGACCGAATTCGCCGCGCCGCATTTCAAGCAACCGCTGCTCAAGACGCCGTTTCACGAGCGCGCCCGTGCCTTGAGTCAAATAGACAGCTTCATTCCATGGGCGGGCTATACGACGGTGGATGTGTTCACCACCATGGAGCAGGAATACTTCGCGATTCGCAATGCGACTACGCTCTATGACCTGACGCCCATGGTGAAGTACCGCGTGGCGGGCTCGGATGCCTTGCCGTACCTCAATCGCCTGGTCACCCGCGATGTGGCCAAGCTCAAGCCGGATCGCGTCGCCTATTGTGTGTGGTGCAACGATGCCGGCCATCTGATAGACGATGGCACCATCTTTCGCTTAGGGGCGGGCGAGTATCGAATCTGCACGGCGGAACGCCAGATCGATTGGCTGCTCGATTCGGCAATCGGATTCGACGTCGATATCAGCGAGGTCACCGAGCAGATAGCCGCCTTGGCTGTGCAAGGGCCCACTTCCTGCGCAGTGCTCAAGGTGTTGGGCTTAAGAGGGATCGAGAAGCTCAAGCCATTCGAGATCGGCTACTTCGTGTTCGGCCCGCATCGGCTCACGGTGTCGCGCACCGGCTTCACCGGCGACTTGGGCTACGAGTTGTGGATGGAGCCGCAGGCGGCCGAAGCCGTATGGGATGGCCTGATGGCGGCGGGACGCTCGCGCGGCATTCGCGCCATCGGCTCGCAGGCGCTGAACGTGGCGCGCATCGAGGCGGGCTTTCTGCTCCCGAACGTCGATTTCGTCTCGGCCGAGCACACCATTCGCACCGGCCGCGATCGCTCGCCGTTGGAATTGGGTCTGGGCTGGCTGGTGGACTTCAACAAGGGTCATTTCACCGGAAGGCGCGCGCTTCGCAACGAGATGATCCAAGGCCCGCAGCGTCAACTGGTCGGCCTGGACATCGCCGGCAACAAACCGGCGCACAACTCGCTGCTGTACACCGATGACAGCGGCAAGCGCGAAATCGGCAGCGTCACTTCCGCGGTTTGGTCGCCGACTTGCAAG
>JBDUEQ010000013.1:0-65542 GCA_040002315.1 Gammaproteobacteria bacterium | reverse complement strand
GCCGTCATGACTTGGCGGGCACCAGCGCATAGCTCAACACATGGTGTGCCAGCAAATCGCCGTTCGCGGCACGGCACTCGGCCGTGCCGTAGGCGGTGCGCTTTCCCAGCTTGAGCACGCGTGCAATGCAGGTGATTTCCGTCTCGCGAGCGCCGCGCAGAAACGCGGTCTTCATGTCCGCGGTTACCCACTGCTCAGCGGGTCCACGCTCTGTCATGATGGCCAGCCACATCGCCACGTCCGCGGCGCCCATGATTACCATACCGTTCACCACGCCGCCCGGCCGCTCCAACGATTCGGCATAGGGAACTCCAAGGGTGCATTCACCGGGCGCGCAAGATTGAACGACGAAACCGAACGGCTTGAGGAAGTCAGACTCGGCGACCAGACGGGACAAATCCTCCAACGTGACTTTCACAGCAACTCCTCGCGCTTCGCGGCCCCGCCGCAGCCCGAAGCGGGTAATAGGTCTTAGTCTCGGCGTCGGTCGCTTCAGCCGAATCGGCCGGTTATATAGTCTTCCGTCAGCTTCTGCTGCGGGTTGGTAAAAATCCGATCCGTCGGGCCGATTTCAACCAGATCGCCCATGTGAAAATACGCCGTGCGCTGCGACACGCGCGCCGCCTGCTGCATGTTGTGCGTTACGATGACGATGGCGTAATTCGCGCGCAGCTCATCGATCAGATCTTCTATTCTCGCGCTGGCGATAGGATCCAGCGCCGAGGTCGGTTCGTCCATCAAGATCACTTCGGGATTGACGGCAATCGTACGCGCTATGCACAGCCGCTGCTGCTGTCCACCGGATAGGCTGGTGCCGGAGCTGGACAGCCGATCCTTGACCTCTTCCCAGAGTCCGGCCCGCGCCAGGCTGACTTGGACCAGTTCGTCCATGTCGCCGCGATTGTTGCACAAGCCGTGTATTCGCGGTCCGTATGCGACGTTCGCATAGATCGAATGCGGGAACGGCGTGGGCTTCTGGAACACAATGCCGACACGCGCCCGCAGTTGCGCGACGTCCTGCTTGCGGTCGTAGATATTGTTTCCATCGAGAGTGATCACGCCTTCCACGCGCGCCCCGGCAATGGTGTCGTTCATGCGGTTGAGGCAGCGCAGAAAAGTTGACTTGCCGCAACCCGACGGCCCGATCAATGCGAGTACCTGATTGCGCCCGATGTCGAGGGAGACGTTCTTCACGGCGTGCTTGTCGCCGTAATAGACGTTCACGCCGCGCGCCGTCATGACGGCGTCAACCGAGGCTTCGCGAACCGCGGCGGCGCCGGGAGGCGACGCGGTGACCGACGCGCGGTGGGTGCTGTTAGAGTCGTTCATGATATCGCTCAGCCGAAGCGTCCGGTGATGTAGTCGTCGGTCCTGCGGTCTTTCGGCGAGGTGAAGATCTGGTTGGAAGGACCTATTTCCACCAGTTCACCCATGAACATGAACCCCGTGACATTCGACACTCGCGCCGCCTGCTGCAGATTGTGCGTCACCACCACGATGCAGTATTTTTCACGCAGGGCCTGCAGGGTTTCCTCGACGCGCAGAGTCGAAATTGGATCCAGCGCCGCGGTCGGCTCATCGAGCAGCAAAACTTCCGGCTGCACGGCGATGGCGCGCGCCACGCATAGCCTCTGCTGCTGTCCGCCGGACAGGCTGCGGCCGTCCGCGTTTAACTTGTCCTTGACCTCGTCCCAAATCGCCGCGTCGCGCAGCGCCGACTCCACGCGAGCCTTGAGGTCAGCGCCGCGCATGCCGCCGGCCAGCCGCAAGCCGAAAGCCACATTGTCGAATACCGACATTGGAAAAGGCGTCGGCTTCTGGAACACCATCCCGACCCGGTAGCGAAGCTCGGCAACGTCCACCGTCGGCCCGAGAATGTCGCGCCCGCCGATAAGCACCTCGCCTTCGGCACGCTGTTTGGGGTAGAGGGCATACATGCGGTTGAGCACGCGTAGCAGCGTCGATTTTCCGCAGCCCGACGGCCCGATGAACGCCGTGATCGAACGATCGGCCAGGCTCATGCTGATGTTGTGCAAAGACTGTACGTCGCCGTAGTAGAAATTCAAGCCGCGAATCTCGATCTTGGGAGGTCCCGATTCCAGGGGCGGCGCCGGCTGTATCGTCTCCGGCACGCGCATTTTCAGGTGCTTGGGTGGCTTTATCGACGGTATCATCGTCCCGAACCTCGGCCCGACTGCAGTACCGCCAACAGCACGCGTGCCGAAATGCTAAGTACCAGTATCGACACGGTAATGATCAAAGCGCCTGCCCAGGCCAGGTTCTGCCAGTCTTTGTAGGGACTCAACGCGAATTGAAATATGACGACGGGAAGATTCGCCATCGGGGCATTCAGGTTGGTGCTCCAAAACTGATTGTTGAGGGCGGTAAACAGCAGCGGCGCGGTTTCGCCGCTGATGCGGGCAATAGCGAGCAGCAGTCCGGTCACGATGCCGCTGCGAGCCGCGGGATACAGAACGCTGATGGTCGTCCGCCACGGATATGCCCCGAGCGCCGCCGAAGAGTCCTTCATGCCGATAGGCACGAGATTGAGCATGTCCTCGGTGGTACGTAGGGTCACCGGAATCGCCAGCACAGCCAGCGCAAGCGCGCCCGCGAGGGCCGAAAAATGACCCATTCGCACCACCACCATCTCATAGATGAATAGGCCGATGATGATGGAGGGCGCGGACAGCAGCACGTCGTTGATGAAGCGGATGGCGGTACTGAGCCGCGAATTACGGCCATATTCTGCAAGATAGGTGCCGGCGAGCACGCCGATGGGCGAACCGATCAAGATGCCGAGCAGAGTCATCACCGCGCTGCCATAAATGGCATTGAGCAGGCCGCCCTGGCCGCCGGGCGGCGGGGTCATTGCGGTGAACAGGTGCCAGGACATGCCGGCGATGCCGTGGGACAGCAGAGTCCAGAGAATTGCAGCCAGGCACGCCAGGCCGGTCATGGTCGCGATCAGCGACAGCACTAGAAAGGCGCCGTTCTTCGCCTTACGCAGCGCCCGCCGATTCATGTGGCAGCCCCGCCCCGCCGTTCCAGCCTGCGCAGCATGGCCTGCGCGGCCGCGATGACGGTGAAGGTGATGAGGAACAATAGCAAACCTAGTGCGATGAGCGAAGACGTATACAGATCTCCCACCGCCTCTGTGAACTCGTTGGCGATGGCTGACGAAATCGTCGTGCCCGGGGCCAACAGCGAGGAACTGATGCGATGCGCGTTGCCGATCACGAAAGTCACCGCCATAGTCTCGCCGAGCGCACGCCCCAATCCCAACATGACGCCGCCGACAATGCCCACGCGCGAGTGCGGCACGACCACATTCCACATGACTTCCCATGTCGTCGCGCCCAAGCCATAGCCGGACTCCTTGAGCATGGGCGGCACGGTGTCGAAGACATCGCGCATGGTCGCTGCGATGAACGGCAGCACCATGATGGCGAGGACGATGCCGGCCGTCAGCACGCCGATGCCGAAGGGCGGGCCTTTGAACAGTTGTCCGATGCCGGGGATGACGCCGAAATGTGCGATCAGCCAGGGCTGCACATGCCGCTGCAGCACCGGGGCGAGCACGAACAGTCCCCAGATGCCGAAGATGATGCTGGGTACGGCGGCCAGCAGTTCGACGGCAACCCCAATCGGCCGCTTCAGCAGGGGTGGACAGAGCTCTGTCAGAAACAGAGCAATCCCGAACCCCGCGGGCACCGCCAGCAGCATTGCGATCGTGGAAGTGACCAAGGTGCCATAGATCGGCGCCAACGCCCCGAACTGATCGGTTACCGGGTTCCAGATTTCACGCGTCACGAAGGAGAACCCAAAGGTCTGAAGCGCGGGCCAAGCCCCGCGCATCAGTGATATGGATACTCCTCCGAGTATCAGCAATACGAGAATCGCCGCGCCCAGCGTCGCCGAACGAAAAATCCTCTCGTAAATCAACTGCTTTGCGGCGTGCCTCGGATTGATGATCGCCACGGTGTGAGTTTCGCTCCCGCTATTTTCCGCTCCACACCGGATGACCGCCCGACGTGATTTCCGAAGTCCAAGTCTTTTTCACCTGCGCAATCAACGACGCGGGCAACGGTACGTAGTCAAGTTCCGCCGCCATAGTAGCGCCATCCTTGTACGCCCACGCAAAGAACTTGAGTGCCTCATTAACCGGCGCCGGGTCTTGTGGTTGCTTGTACACGAGAATAAAGCTGGCGCCGGTTATCGGCCAACTCTTCGCGCCGGCCTGGTCCGTTAAAATCAAGTAGTAGCCATCCGCCTTGCTCCAGTCGGCATTGGCCGCCGCCGCCTGGAAAGAATCCGCGCTCGGCCCAACCGCCGCGCCCGACTTATTGGTGAGCAGGGTGTACGCCATCTTGTTCTGCTTTGCATAAGCGTACTCGACGTAGCCAATGGCGCCGTCGGTCTGAGTGGTCATGTTGGCGACCCCCTCATTGCCCTTGGCACCGATTCCTGTCGGCCATTGTACTGAGCTGTTGGCGCCGATGGTGGACAGAAACTTAGGATTCTCCTTGGATAAATAGTCGGAAAACAGAAAATTCGTGCCCGAACCATCCGAGCGATATACCGGCGCGATGGCCGTGTTCGGCAGCGCCAGCTTTGGATTCAAACTCTTGATCTTGGGGTCATTCCACTGAGTGATATCGCCAAGATAAATACTGGCCACCGTAGCGCCATCCAAATGCAGCTGGCCCGCCGCTATACCCTTGATGTTCACCACGGGTACGACGCCGCCGATGATCATGGGAAATTGCACCAGGCCCGCGGCCCTGAGGTCTTCGGGCTTCAAGGGCATGTCGGAAGCCCCGAAGGTGACGGTCTTGGCCTTTATCTGTTTGATGCCGCCGCCCGAGCCTATGGACTGGTAGTTGAGACCTAAGCCGGTCAGCGTCTTATAGGCATCGGCCCACTTGGCGTAGATCGGATACGGAAAGGTGGCGCCGGCGCCGGAGATGTCGGCGGCGGCCGCGGACAGGCTGAAGCATACGGCTGCCGCAGCAACCAACGACCGCTTCGGATTTCTGAATTGCATGACTGCTCCCAAGTGAAAACGTGATGTACCCGATTCGACAGTGAGTCGACCTGTAGGGCCGCCATTGTCGGCAGCGTGTGTGACACATTTGTGACAATCATGAAGTTAGCAGTAATTTGGTCTCCCGCCCTGCTGCCGGCAGATCTCTTGGCGGCTCTCGGACGACGCCGATTCTCTCCGCGGGTGTCGTCGAAGCTCAGCCCTGTGTAGTTTCAGCCCCACGCGAGGATTCGCCTGCAATAGTCCCATTGCACACGCACAGCTGGTCCTCTAAAAGCTGTGCAACGCTGGAATTGATTCATGTCACACAACTGCAATGTCTGTTGGTGACAATGCGCCGCATGAAGCGTCTGTTGCTTATTCGAAACGGATGTCCCACGGCTTCGACCAAAGTTGCCAAGGACGGCCCGCGAGCGTTTCGCAGCTGTACTGAGCGCTCCATGTCCAATTTCAAAACCCTGAGGAAATTCAACGATGCAATCCACTAGATCGCGCGTGCTAGGCGCAAGCATTGGCGCACTGCTCAGTCTCTCGGCCGCGGGCGTCAGCGACGCAAAATCGGCCGGCGACGAGCAATCGGCGAAAGAGACGGCCAAACAGATCCAGGCCCTGCGCGACCAGCTCGATGCCCTGCAGAGGCGCGTCGATGCGCAAGCGACCACCGATCAGCAAGCCAAGGAACAGGCCAGCGCCGCCGCCGCGCAGGCGGCATCGGCGAACGACTCGGTGAAAGCTGCGACTGCCGCCATACCGGCTCAAGTGACGTCCGCGGTCAACGCCGCTAAACCGAAGAACGACAAGCTCTACTACAAGGGTGTGAGTATCACATTGGGAGGGTTCGCCGCTTTTGAATCTATCTACCGAACCCACAATGAGACCGCCGACATCAGCTCCAGTTTTTCCGCCATCCCCTATCCCAACGGCGCTGTAGGGCATACCGGCGAAGTTCGCTTTACCGCCCGCCAGA
This sequence comes from Gammaproteobacteria bacterium, assembly GCA_040002315.1. Lineage (GTDB taxonomy): Bacteria > Pseudomonadota > Gammaproteobacteria > Steroidobacterales > Steroidobacteraceae > Bog-1198. Next base: position 59,528 of record JBDUEQ010000013.1, on the reverse strand, counting down.
GCCGCGTGCAGGCGCTGGTTCAGGGCGACGTGGATCCGGCGACTCACCTGGGCTTCTTCGGAGAATTCGATTTTCAGGGCGCGGCACAGACTGCGAATTCCAACGAAAGCAACTCGTACAACCCGCGTATCCGAAACCTGTACGGGCAGATTGATTGGGATAACTCCGGTTTGCACCTATTGGCGGGCCAGAATTGGTCGCTGGTGACGTTAAACAGCAAGGGAATTACGCCGCGCAACGAGGCACCTCCGCCGACCATCGACGCGCAGTACATCCCGGGCTTTGCTTGGACTCGACAGCCGCAAATTCGCCTGACCAAGGATTTCGACAAGACGGTTTGGCTGGCTGTGTCCGCGGAAAATCCGCAAACGACGTTTTACACCGGCGCAAATGCGTTTCCTGCCAGCGTCAAGCTGACTTATAACTCGGCCGCCGGCTCCGGGTTCAATTCCGCCAATACCTTGTCGCTCAATCACATTCCCGACGTCGTTGCGAAGGTGGCCTACGAACCCACGTTTGCCGATCGGAACATGCATTTCGAAGTGTTTGGATTGTATCGCGGCTTCGCAGAACGCCTGAACATGGCGAACGAGGATGCCAGCGGCGGCGGCTTCGGGGCGGGAGTGATGATCCCGTTGATTCCCAAGGTATTGGATTTTCAAGTATCCGGACTTGCAGGTAAGGGGATCGGGCGCTACGGCAGCAGCCAGTTGCCGGACGTCACCTTCGACCCGACCGGCCACATTCGGCCAATCAGCGAGGTGATGGGATTAGCCGGTTTGACCCTGCATGCCGGATCGAGCCTCGATATCTATGCCTTCGCCGGCGAGGAGAAGGAAAGCGCACAGCCCTATGACGCAGTGGTGGCAGGCGTCCTCACCGGCTACGGCTACGGCAACCCGCTGTATTCCAATGCCGGCTGCCAATATGAAGGGGCTCCTGGCGCGTGCGTCGGCAATTCCCGGGTCATCGAGCAAGCCACTCTTGGATTCTGGCATCGACCCTATGTCGGCGCTTTCGGCCGAATCCAATACGGCCTGCAGTACTCGTACACCGAACGTAAGGCGTTCGCGGGCGCCGGCGGAATCTCTCCGGTCGGTAATGACGGCATGCTGTTCGCGAGCTTCCGCTACTACCCGTTCTAAGTTTCCAGGTCTTAGCAGTTAATGGGCCTGGGCTGCGTGTCGGGCGCAGCTCAGGCCTTGGCCGGTGTTGGAGATGACGAAACTCCCTAAAAGGCCACCTGAAATCGCGTAAAGAATGCGCTTTCGTTGGCTCGATCGGCTCCGCTCTTGGCGCCGCCGTCGAAGTTCGTGACCGTACAATCGAGATTCCACGCTACGTTTTGGTTCAAGTACCAATTGAGCCCCGTCGTCCAGGCGAATGCTCTGCTGGCCTGTGCGCTCGGATCGGCGAACCAGCTATTCGTGTAGTCGCCGCTGCGATTGATGAAAATCGCCGCATCGAGCTTCAGTTCGCTGACGCGTGCGGCGAGTTCGAACGCACCCCATCCGGGCTGGCCGACAACGAAGGGCCGATTCGGCTTGACGGTGCCGAAGCTGGCAGCTTCGCCGGTGAGCAAAAACGTGCCGTACAACTGCCAGCTCTCGGGTTTGACGGTGGCACGACGCATCAACGCCGCGGCCCCCGCGCCGATCGTACGAGCTACATCCTGGGACTCGCCGACATATTCGGTCAGGAATCCGAAACTTTTGTAGTAGTAGTATCCCTGAGGCGAAAAACGCACTCGGCGGCCGTCCGCGTAAGCAGCGGCCGCCTCGGGGGTCGCTGTCGACGCGATGCGCGCGCCGTCATAGCTGAAGATATTGCGCTGAGTCTCAGTCTTATAGGTTGGCAACAGCGTATTGGTGGGGCTGCCTACCTGATTCACGTAGGACGCTGCAATCCCGACACCGAGTCCACGCAGCGCCGCCCAATCCGTCTTGCTGAAGGGCTGCGCGAACAAGCGAGCGGTCCAGTCCTTATCGTCGTTGTTCTCGATATCGGGAGTCAGGGTGGCGTCGGTGCTGACGCCGTCGTTGACGCCGTTGAACCACCCGATCTGATAGACCAGCGTGCCTGTGGGGTAGGTGTAAGTACCGGAAATCTGCAATCCCAGATCGCGATTCGGCACCAGATCACTCGGCAGGCCCAGTTCGATGAACCGGTTGTTGGGCGACAACTGCAAGCGCTCGAGACCGAACGGCACCTTGAATTTGCCGGCAGTCACGACGAACAGCGGATTAAAGCGCGCCGCGACGAAGGCGTCCTGTATGACTGTCTTGCCACCCGCGAAGTCAGGGTTGAAGCGGAAGTCGAAAATATTAGCAAACGTGCCCTCGATGATGGGACGGGCGCGGCGCAACAGCCATACGCTGCGCGAGCCCTCGGGAGTGAGATCATCATTGTAAAATCTGCCATCAAAGTCGAATTCGCCGTGAAAGCGAATTTGATTGGCGCCATCCACCGATTGGAACGAGAAGCCGCCGGGGCCGGCAAAGATCTGCGGATTCGAGACCGTCGCGGAGGCCGCACTTTGCTCCGTCACAGAGCGCTGATCTGACACCTGTTTCGCATTTTGTGTGATCTGCCCCACTTGCGCAGCCATAGCTGGCGATTGCACCGAGCCGGCGGCAACCTGCGCCGCAGCAGCCGATTTCAGCAACGCTGCCGTAGCTTGCTGCTGCGCCTCGAGCTTGTGTTCGAGAAGCTGAATGCGCTGCTCGAGTTCTTCGATGGTCGGTTTTTTCGGAGGAGCAGCGCTCGGCGCAGCAGCCTCGTGGGATACAGCAGGCGTCTCGGCGGCGGCCGCATCAGCCGTCGCGGCAGTCACGACCAACGACACACTCAACACTAATGTGAACACATAATACGTTCCCGTACCCGATCCCGTTAATTGACTCATCGTTATTGCAACAACCCAGCGTCAGCCGCAAATTCAACGGCGAGTCAGGATAACGAGCTAGGGCGAGAGCGGGAACAGTTATCGCGTCATCAGGATATGCCGACAAGGCATGTGGCGCCGGCGGTCCGCGCACCGGGATTGCACTGCACGTGGCCTTGCGCGTGGTCCCGAAATGACCTAGCCGTCGTCGCCTAAGCGTCAGCCCACTGGCGCAGCAGGTTGTGGTAAACGCCTGCTAAGCGAACGCAGGCGCCGTGATCAGCGCCGCCATGACCCAGCTGCTGCAAGGCCTTGTCGAAATCGAAAAGTATCGTGCGCCGCGTCTCGTCCCTCACCATGCTTTGCACCCAGAAGAATGCAGCCAAGCGCACGCCGCGGGTGACCGGCATGACACGATGAACGGTGCCCCCGTTGTACAGAACCATGTCACCGGCAGGTAGTTTCACCTGCCTTTCGTCGCCCTCCTCGCCGATCACGAGTTCACCGCCGTCGTACTCCGAAGGGTCCGAGATAAAGAGAGTTGCGGAGAGATCGGTGCGGACTCGAAACGGCGTGCCTGCTATGGGCCGCACGGCGCCATCGATATGCCCGCCATACGAGCGGCCATCCGTATAACGGTTGAACAAAGGCGGAAGCACCCGCATCGGCAGCGCCGCGCTGATGAAGATCTGGTTGTTGTCGAGTGCCTCGAGAATCGCATTGCCGAGACGACGGCCCACCGGATGTCCCTCGGGAACTTGCTCGTTATTCTTGGCGCGGCTTGATAGGTATCCAGCAGTGGCCTTGCCGTCAATCCACTCGGCACTGCCGAGTGCCTGCCGGAAGTCCGCGATGTGCGCTGCGCTCAGCAGCCCGGGAATGGTCAGTAGCATGCATCAGTAGCGTACATTAAGGCTGAGCAACACGGTACGGCCCTCACCCGGAACCACGTGGAAAAAGTGCAGCTGATCGTAGTAATAACGATTGGTCAGATTGTCGACGTTGACTTGGGCGGCGATGTTCGGCGTGAATGCATACTTGGCCATGGCGTCGAAAGTCCAGAACTGCGGCACTGTTTTTATCGGCGGGACATTCTGAGTGTACTGTGACGACACGAACCGGCTGCCGCCGCCCACTTCGAACCGGGGCACAATTTGGTACACGTTCCACAGCGAGAACGCATGCTTCGGTGTGTTTAGGAGCGGCGAACCAACCGGTGCAGCACCTTTCGCTGATCCGGTTTGCATGCTGTCAAGATACTCATAACCGGCGTCGATCCGCCACTTCGACGTCAACTGGCCTTCCGCACGCAGTTCGGCGCCGTCGACGCGTTGCGACCCGCCGAGGATGTTCAGCAGCACATTGGTGGGATCCGGAACACGGGCGTTTTCCTTCTGCAGACGGAAAATCGCCGCGCTCACGTTGAGCTGCATGTCGACCAACGCCCATTTCGTGCCAAGCTCGCAGGTCTTGTTTTTTTCAGGATCGAGGTTCGCGTTGTTCAGCGAGAAGGAACGCGAGCTGCTGATCAACGACAATTCTTCCGCCGATGGGTTGAATGAGGTTCCAAAGGCGAGGTAGACAGAGCCGTTGGCGGCCGGCTTGTAGGTGAGCGCGGCGCGGTAGCTGCCCATGTCGTCGGTGTGCTCAATATGGTCGGTCTTGACGATCACGCCGGGCGCGGTGGTCGAGAAGTTGGTGTCATTGTAGTCAACGGCGAAATGATCGTACCTTAACCCAAGCGTCGCGTGCCACCGCTCGCTCAGCTTCACCGTGTCGATAACGAACGGCGCGAGGCTGTCGGCAGTCAGGTGCGTCTTATAGCGTGGGTAGGTGCTCGCCGCCGTGAAATCCAAGTTTTCGTTCGGCTCGAGCAACGGCGAGCTGGGGACACCTTTGCTGTTGTAGAAATCCGGCGTTGCTCTTTCGTGGCCACCCTCGATGCCGAGCACCGAAATATTGTCGACGCCGCCGATCGACCAGCGAATGGTCATTGATAACTGGTCCCACAGCATCGAATCCACGCTGCGACCGGTGTTGCTGTTGCGGGTGACGTTCACCGCCGTGAGCGGCGTGGTCGCGGGAACCGTGGCGGCAATCAAGGGCTCGGTGAAGCGAAAGTCGCGTGAATAGCGGGCGTAGCGGGCCTGATTCTGGACCGTGATTGCTTCCGAGAAGTCGTGCTCCACCTTGAATGTCGCAACGTCAGTCAGCGTGTGCATGTAGTCGTCGCGAAAGCCGTAATAGTTATCGCGCGGAACCGGCGCAGGCTGACTGCCGAGGTAGGGTAATCCATAGTCCGGAATGTCGTCGTTATACAGACGGAAATACGCGAGCGTAAGTCGCGTGGGAGTGCCGAGCCCGAGCGACAAGCTGGGTGCAAAACCGTAGCGGGAAGCTTCTACGACATTTCGATCGGTGACCATTGCCTTGTGACCCATGGCATTGATTCTAAATGCCGCCCCTTCGCCCAGCACGGTCAACGGCTCATTGACGTCGATGGTTGCGCGCCGGGTGCTGTCGGTGCCGCCGGTGAGCGTTCCGGCGATGAGTGGCTGTAATTTCGGCAGTTTGCTGTCCTGCTCAATCACGCCACCCGTCGAGCCGCGGCCGAAGACGACGCCCGCCGCTCCTTCGAGTACTTCGATAGCCTCCAGATTAAAGGGGTCGCGGTAGTAATCGCCATAATCCCGGATGCCGTCCATGAACATGTCGGTACGGGCGACGAAGCCGCGGATCGTGGGCGAAGTGCCGATGGAGCGGAATTCGCCGGACCCGATGGTGATGCCCGGCACGGTCTTCAGAGCCTGGTTGAGATCCATGACCGCGCGGTCCTGCATCTCCTGCGCAGAAATGACGTTGATCGACTGCGGGACATCGATGAGCGGTACTGCGAGCCTCAGCAGGCTGGAGGTGTCTAGCTTATATGCATCCCTCTGTCCGAAAACGTACAGTTGCTCCAAGGCATCGCGATCGGCAGGAGAAGCCTCGGTCGCCGACTCCGCCGCGTATACCCCACCGAGGTGCAGCACTCCGATTCCCGTGCCGGCCAGTAGTGCCACAGCGCGCAGACCGCAGCTTGCGCCAGCTGTCTCATCAGTCATTGGTAAGTCTCCCGTAATATCCGGTTGTATATAACGGTAACTCGCGCCAATGTCAAAACTCTGGCTGCATGCGACAATTTTTCTTAAATAGAACCTGACGTGCGCCGCATGATTTCATGGATAGCCATTGCGACAGGCGCCGCGTATCTGGCTTTTGATCACGAATATCGCGAACTTCAGCGGCCCTTCATGCCTGCCGTTCTAACTGCGTCGAGATCGGCGGTGGTCCAACCCCCTCCAAGGCCGCGAATCAAGCCGACGCTGGCCACCAATTCTCGCGATTGGAGCGCCAGCAATACTCGTTTGGCCTGCAGCGCGGCAGTTTGCGATACCACGACTTCCAGATAATCGACCGCACCGTTGGTGTAGCGATTGGTGGCAAGATCCAATGCGCGCACTGCCGCCTTGGCGGCCTCGCTTTGCTGGTCGTATTCCGCCTTCGTATGATGCAAGAGAGATAGATTATCCTCCACCTCTTGAAAGGCGGAGAGCACGGTGGCGCGGTAGCGTTCTGAGGACTCATCAAGAACACTTTTCGCACGCTGCACTTCAGCGCGGTGAGCGCCTGCGTCAAAGACGGCAAGCAGCGCTTGGGGGCCGATCATCCAATAGCGATTTGGCGCGCTCAGCCAGTCGGCTGCGCCTGTGCTTTCGAAACCGCCTTGCGCGGTAAGCGTGATCCTTGGGAAGTACCCCGCACGCGCCACGCCGATTCCAGAGTTGGCGGAAGCCACGCGCCGCTCCGCCGCCGAAATGTCGGGCCGGCGCTCGATCAGCGTCGATGGCACCCCAACCGGCAGGCTCGGGATGGCAGCAAGCTCGGCCGAGAAAAGGACAGAGAACTGCGACGCTGGCTCGCCCACGAGCCGCGCGATCGCATGCTCGGTAATGGCGCGCCGGGCCGTTGCGTCGGTGATCTGCGCCCCAGTGGTATAGAGTTGAGTCTCGGCGCGAGCGACGTCGAGTCCCGACGCCGCGCCGCCTGTGTGTCGGGAGCGCGTTAGTTCCAGCGCCCGCTGATACACAACTTCCGTATCCCTCAACAGTTGCAACTCCGCATCCAAGCCGCGCAAGTTCCAGTAGTCGACCGCGAGTTCGGCATGCAGACTTAAGCGTACCGACTCAAGATCGCCGGCCGACGCCTGGGCACTTGCCCGTCCGATGGCAACCAGATCGCGTACCCGGCCCCAGAGGTCGACCTCATAGGACAGCACACCGCCCACCGCGTAATCACGATACTCGGCCGGTTGCGCAGCAGAGCGCAGCGGCCGGTTGTCGGACTGTCGATCGTGGGTAGTTGTGGCCCCCGCCGCAAGCGTAGGATAGCGGCCGGAGTTCGCCTCCGCTGCAAGCGCCCGCGCTTCGGCATAGCGAGCCGCCGCGACGCCGATATCAGGACTGGCGTCATCCAGTCGATCCTCGAGCGCCGTCAACACAGGGTCTCGATAGTTCAACCACCAGGCGCCCCGTGACAATGCATCGCTTGGGGTTGCCGCGTGCCATGGGCCTTCTTCTTTATATGATTCGGGGACCGCGACTACCGGCACACGATATGCGGGTGCCAACGAGCATCCGCTGATTGCCACCACGGCCGTGCAAGCCACCACCCGCAGAATAATCGCTCGTCGATTCATGGATTCACCCCGCCGGCGATGCTGGAGGCGCCACTACACCTGTCTTCGCCACAGTCACCTCGTCACCGCTGGTGAGAGAATCCGGCGGGCTATCGACCACTCGGTCGGAGGAGTTCAGTCCACTCAGTACTTCCACCTCAGTACCATAGTCTCGGCCAACAGTGACGCTCTTCATGTGCACTTTATTGCCCCTTCCCAAGGTGGCTACTTCGAGGCCATCGCGGCGAAAAAGCAGCGCACTGATCGGCAAACGCAGCATCCCCTGCTGAGGCGCGAGCGTGAAGCTGACGTCGACGTAAGATCCCGCCAACAGCTCGCCCTTAGCATTGTCCGCTTCGAGTTCGACCAGCATCGTGCGGGAGCTTTCGCTGATCGATGCCGAAGTGTCGGCCACCACCGCATGAAAAACAACGCCCGGCCGTTCCGGCACGCGTAGGACCGCAGTCGTTCCGGCATGTAGCGCACCCGCATAGGTCTGAGGAACGTCCACATAAATCCGTGCTTTGTGGATATCCGCCACGCGAAACAGCTCCTGGCCCGCACCGGCCCCGGCGTTAATAAGCGCACCCACGTCGGTGCGGCGTACGGTGACGACTCCTGCAAACGGAGCGACTATTTTCTTGAATGAAGAGGTGGCCCGCAATCTCGCCACGTTGGCTTCGGCAGCAGCGACAATGGCCTTCTTTGCCTCATAGTCGCCCGCCTTTTCGTCTGCTTCCTGCCGCGGTACGGAATCGGACTCCAGCATTTTGGCCCAACGAGTCGACGTCGATGCCGAGAGACGTTCATTGGCTTGAGCTGTCGCTAGATCCGCTTGCGCTTGCAGCAGTTGCTGATCTAACTCTGGGGTTTCGATCTCGGCCAGTACTTCTCCCGCTTTCACGTGGGCACCGATGTCCACGTACCATCGCTTCAGATAGCCGCTTACCCGCGCATAGATGGGAGCATCGATATAGGCGCGCAACGTCCCCGGAAGAACGAGAACCTGGTCCGAGTTCGCGCGCACGAGTTCTATCAGCGCCACAGTGGGTCGAGCGCGCTCTTCCGTCCATTTGCGCAGCTCTATGCTTGCTTTGGCTCTCGATGCGATACCCCAGCCGGCCGCAACAAGCGCGATGACTAGCGCCACGATGCCCAAGATGCGCAGTCGCCGTGTCAATAACTGCGGTTCATTTGCAATAGTCATACGAGCCCTTGATCATTCAGACAATAGTTCAGATTCGGATGGCGGCATGAACACGGCCTCATCCGGCGCCGTCGCGTGTTTGCGGCGCCCGTGCGCCATGCCAAATAGCAATGGCACAAGGAACAAGGTGGCGATGGTCGCGAAGGCGAGCCCGCCGATGACGGCGCGACCCAGCGGCGCGTTCTGTTCACCACCCTCGCCTAGTCCCAACGCCATCGGAGCCATGCCAATGATCATCGCGAGTGCTGTCATGATTACCGGCCTGAATCGCACGAATCCCGCTTCCAATCCCGCGGAAACCGCGTCGATCCCGGCGGCAAGACGTTCTCGCGCAAAACTCATCACCAGAATGCTGTTCGCCGTTGCCACACCCATGCACATGATGGCTCCCGTCAAGGCCGGAACCGACAGCGGTGTATGAGTCAAGAAAAGCATCCAAACGATGCCCGCGAGCGCCGCCGGCAATGCGCCGACGATGACTGCAGGATCTATCCACGATTGAAAATCAATCACGATGAGCAAATAGATCAGCACAATTGCCCCGGCGATTCCCCATAGCAGGCCTTTGTAAGACGCATTCATCGTCTCCACCTGACCTCTCAGGAGCACGCTCGACCCTTTAGGCAGCTGCGCCTCACTCTCATCGATAATCGTTTGAATCTTGCCCGCCACCCCACCGAGGTCTCGGTCTTGAACAGCGGCGAAAACATCGATTACAGGTTGCACATCATAGTGAGACACCACGGCCTCCCCTTCCCCGCGTGTAATCGTGGCGAGTCCGCCTAAAATCTGAGCTTCGCGAGTGCCACTGCCCGTCACCGGGATGTTCTCGAGAGCGGACAAGCTGTCGACGCGATATTGCGGAACTTCCGCCACCAATGGATAGGAGACATGGTTTTTCGGATTCACCCAAAAGCTGGGTGCAGTCTGCTGACTGCCCGACAGCGAAACCAACAGGCTGTTTGCGACGTCCCGTTCGGTCAGGCCTAATTCGCCGGCGCGGGTTCGGTCGACATTGACGTGCAATTCCGGCTGATTGAATGACTGCTGAACGCGCAAATCCGCAATACCGGGGATATGCTTGATTTTGTCCAGCAACTTCTGCGCATAGATTCGATTCTCGTCGCGCTTGAACCCCACTATCTGAACGTCGATGGGTGCGGGCAATCCAAAATTGAGAATCTGGGTAACTATGTCGGCCGGCAAAAACGCAAAAGTGGCGCTCGGGAATCGTTGCGGGAGCAGTTCGCGAAGCATACGTACGTAATCCGCCGTTGGGCGATGTCCTTCCTTCAAGGTAACCAGTATGTCCGCATCCGCAGGACCAACGGGCGCCGAGTTGCTGTAGGAAATGTTAATGCCGCTCACCGGCAAGCCAATATTGTCAACGATTCCCTGCAATTCGCCACGGGGCACCAGTGAACGAATTTCTCGGTCCACCAAGTCGCAGAGTCGCGCAGTCTCCTCGATGCGCGTGCCGGTAGGCGCACGCAGGTGCAGTTTGATCTGACCTGTATCCACTTCCGGAAAGAAATCTGCGCCAAGCCAGGGTACAAGGGCAAAAGAAAGCAACACCACCGCCGCGAAGCCGATGAGGAACACCCGCCGATTGGCGACGGCAAGCTCGAGCGATCGTCGATAGTTCTCGCGTATCAGCGAAAAGCCGTGCTCGAATCCGCGCTGAAATCTCACCAGCGGCCCGCTCCAGCTGGATTTCAGTGCTTCGGCTTCCTGTTGGCTCAGGGCGTGTTGCGGATGACCGGCCGGGTGCGGGTGAGAAGTTGAATGGGGCTGCAGCAGGTACTTTGCCAGCGTCGGCACCAAGGTGCGCGACAGAACGAACGAAGCGATAAGTGCAAAGACAACCGCCTTGGCCATCGGCACGAATAGATACTGCGCCACGCCGTTCAGGAAGAACATTGGCACGAAAACGATGCAGATCGACAGCAGCGAAAATAAAGCGGGAATGATGATCTGATTGCCGCCATCGAGGATGGCTTGCTCAACTTCTTTGCCCTGCTCCAGATGCCAATTGATATTTTCAATGGTGACCGTGGCGTCATCCACCAGAATGCCGACCGCAAGCGCAAGCCCGCTCAATGTCATGACATTGATGGTCTCACCGAGCAAGGAGAGCGTCGCAATCGATGCCAGGATCGCCAACGGGATGGAGGTCGTGATGATCAGCGTTGAACGCCAGCTCCCGAGGAATAAGAGAATCATCAGAGCTGTGAGAAGGGCCGCGGTGACCGCTTCGCGGGCTACTCCCGACACCGCGGCTTTTACGAAAATGGATTGATCGCCCACCAGGCCGATATCAAGAGCGGGGGGAGCGCCGGCTTTGATCTTGGGCAAGAGGCTTTTGACGTGTTGTATGATGTCGAGCGTCGATACGGAGCCATTTTTTTGTATGGTCGTCAGCACCGATCGACGGCCGTCGACTCGCACCATGTTTGTCTGCGGCGAATAGCCGTCTCGGACATGCGCGACATCGCGCAAATAAATAGTCGCACCACCTACTTCCTTGACAGGAAGATCATTGAGGTCGGCAAGTGCGGTGGGACTGAAGTTGAGCCGTACATTGTATTCATAACGACCGAGCTTTTCGGTACCCGACGGCAATACTAGATTTTGAGCGAGTATCGCCGAGGTGACATCCGCCGGTGATAGGTTCTTGGAACGCATGGCGTTTGGATCCAGATCGACCATGATCTGGCGAGCCTTGCCGCCGTAGGGCGAAGGAACTGCCGCGCCTTCCACTTCCGCAAGTTGCGGACGAATGAAATTATTTGATAGGTCGTAGAGTTGTTGGTCCGACAGCGTCTTGGACGACAATGCAAGCTGAAGTATCGGAACGCTGGAAGCATTGTAGGAAAGTACCTGTGGCGGAGTAATGCCCGGCGGCATTCGCTTGAGCACTGTCTGAGCGATCGAGCTAACTTGGGCGAGCGCACCGTTGACATTGACGTCGGGGTGAAAAAATACCTTAATGACGCCGACACCGGGCAACGACTGAGATTCTATGTGGTCGATATCGTTCACGGCCGTGGTCATTTGCCGCTCGAAATACGTAATGATGCGATCAGACATTTCTGAGGGCGGCAGCCCGTTGTAGGTCCATACCACGCTGATGACCGGAAGCTTAATGTTGGGAAAAATATCGATGGGTGTCCGCAAGATCGCCAGTGTCCCGAAGATCAGGATAGCAATCGCCATCACGAAGAACGTATATGGCTTCGATAACGCGATCCGAATTATCCACATGCGAAAAGACCTCTCGTTACAATCCACTCAATCTAAATTAAGCGGCGTATAACAACAGGAGCCGAAAGTCACAAACCTGAGTGACCTTAGTCGTTGCGAAAAAGTGACTAAAGTCACTTGCGTTTGGAACAGGCGCTGCGCTAATCACAACTGTTGTTGGGCGGCAGGCCATTTCCGCGGGCAAGGATGGCGAGGCCGACGCCACGCTGCCCGTTGAATAACATCTTCTTAGACCGTTCCGGCGAATCGCGCTCCCGGCGCCGCGTCAATTGCCGCGGCGCTGTTTGGCGGAGATCACTGCGAGCGCGGTGCGCGTGTTGGCGTGCAGCTTCTCCATGATGCGGCTGACATAGTTCTTGACGGTGCCTTCGGCCAGGAACATCGCATTGGCTATCTGACGATTGCTCATGCCGTCGGTGATGAGCCGCAGAATCCGCTCTTCTTTGTCGCTCAGGGTCTCCGAACCGTCGGTCTTCTGGGCGCTGCTTGCAGCGTCCGGCACGTATTCCGATGATCCGGCGAGGCGGCGGAATTGATCCATCACCTTGCGCGCAATCTGCGGCGTGAGGCGCGACTCGCCGCGCCGCAGAGCGCGAATCGTGTCGAGCAGTTCCAGTTCGGTCACGTCCTTCAACAGGTAGCCATGCGCTCCGGCGCGAACCGCCTCGAATACGGTCTCATCGTCGTTCAACGTGGTCAGGACCAATACCTGGGTAGCGGGAAGTGTCCGGGTGATTTCACGCGTCGCCGCCACCCCGCCTTGCCGTGGCATGTGAAGGTCCATGAGTATCACGTCGGGGCGCAGCTGCAAGGCCATGGCCACTGCCTCGATCCCATCACAAGCTTGACCCACTACTTCCATATCCCGCTCCATCGACAACAGCACGGAGGTGCCGCGCCTGACGAGCGCTTGGTCTTCGGCAATCAATATACGAACCCGCGGCGCGCCGCCCGCCTCTTCGATGGTCATGAAAATTACTCACATCGAAACTCGTTGGTAATAATGCAGCTCAACAGGCATCATTTGGAAGTGACTTTCGTCACCACTAACGAAGGACCTTACCCACGACCAGCGGACCAAGTCCCTTGACCGCGATGTTGCGCGACATGGACCCGTGGCGCAGCCTTGTGGCGCGCATCATTTGGCTGATGATCGCCCTGGCGGTAAGTTTTGCCGTGGCGGCATCGATCTGGGTGGGCGGGGTCGCGCGCGAAATCGTCGTACAGCAACACGTCCGCAGGCTCGAACTGGAAACGGGCCAGCTGGCGTCGGATCTGGGACAGGCGGTGAGCGCGCGCCTGGATGCGCTGCGCGCCGCCGCAGATCCGACCCCTGCCGATACTTTTAGGCGCTTGTCGGCACTATATCCGGATCTGGACTGGATCGCCGTCGCCGATGTCGAGGGCAAAGTTTTGGCGGCGACCCAAGGCATCGAGGTCGGCGGCCGCGTGAGCCAGGCCCCATGGTTCACCGAAGGTCTGAAGGCCCCATGGATCGGTGTGATCGCTGAAGCTCGCGCGCCGGGCGGGGCACCTCTGCTGGGCGATTTGTCCGCGCCCGTGATAGACCGCGCCGGGCGGCGCCAGGGTGTGATTGCGGCGCACCTGAATTGGCGATGGGCGTCGCGCGATATGCAGCGCCTCAGCGATGCCGTGCAATCGCACGGCTCAGCGCAGGCTCTGGTGTTGGATCGATCCGATCAAGTGCTGGTCGGCCCTGATGCGCTGCGAGGCCGTCGATGGGACGGGGTTGCAACCGGTGAGATGCCGAGCGAACCGGTACCGGCAGCTCCCGCCGGCACCCGTCCGGCAACGCGTCGATTCGAGCGGCTGCCGGACGGCAGCACAACTCTGGTCGCGCGCGCTCCGATCGACGTCGACCAACGATATTCTGGACTCCGATGGCAGGTTCAGCTAAACGAGTCCAGGGAACACGTCTATCAACGCGCTAATGCATTGGCCACCCGCATTGTGTGGATTTCGGTCTGCCTCGGGGCAGCCACCGCCCTGATAGGAGCCCTCGGAGCGCGCCACCTGACGAATCGCCTGAAGCGCCTGACGCAATCGGCCGCCGCGGTGGGCCGCAACGAGATAGCGCGCATTGAAGTGCCGCGTGGGCGCGACGAAGTTGCTCAGTTAGGCGCGGCGTTCTCCAAAATCCTCGACGACCTACGGCAGGAGCGCACGGAATTGCTGCGACTGAGCGGAGAACTGGAGCGTCGCGTGGCCGTTCGAACTCGCGAGGTCGAACGTCTCGCCGAGGAATCGCGGTATGCGGCCATCGTGCGCGAACGCCTGAAAATCGCGCGCGACCTGCACGATACCCTTGCGCACTCCATGATGGCCATGTTGAGCGAGGTAAGGCTGCTGCGCAAACTGCAGGCGCACGATCCGGATTCGCTGCCCGAAGAGCTGGCTCGCGCCGAAGAAGTGGCGCATGAGGGTTTGAATGAAGCCCGCACCGCAATCACCCAGATGCGGGTCAACGCCGTGCGAGACACGGGTCTCGGCGCCGCGCTCAGCAAGGCGTTCGACCGATTCATCGACCGCACGGCACTGCAAGGCAACTTCGTCACCGACGCGGAAGCCGCGCGCTTCGGGGATGAACGGGCCGAGACTTTGTTCCGCATGGCCGAAGAGGCGCTGCGCAATATCGAGCGGCACGCCGTCGCCACGCGGGCCGGCGTCGAGCTCAAGACCGTTGGGGACGACCTGCAGCTGCGTATCGAGGACGATGGCGTGGGATTCGACACCGAACTGCCGCGCCAGGGACATTACGGGATCGTCGGACTCCACGAGCAGGCACAGCTTATCGGCGCCGAGCTACGCATCGACAGTGCACCGGGCCGCGGGACGAGGTTGAGCGTGACCCTGCGCATGATCCCCGAAATGCTCTAGCCGCCGATCGAAGGTCATCGGTCCGGGGTAATCACCGGCAATCCATCTGCCTTCCAGGCCGCAATTCCTCCGCGCATGTGCGCGGCGTGAGTCTCACCCGCGGCGGGCCGCTTTTCAGCGGCCGTCAGCGAGCGCTTGCCGCTGCCGCAGTGGAAGATCACACGGCGCGGACCGTCGGTTCTGAACGCTGTGTCATCGCATCACTCCAGATGTTGGCGCGGCGCTCCGCGGGAGGGCGCTGGCATATTTGCCTTGTAAACAGCACCGCGGCTACGGCGCCAAAAGCAGCTCCAGCGTGCGCAGATACAGCGCATGCAGCCGCTCGATATCCTCGACTCGCACGCACTCGTTCACTTTGTGAATAGTTTCGTTGACCACGCCGAGTTCGATCACCTGCGCGCCCATCGGCGCGATGAAACGTCCGTCCGAGGTGCCGCCGCCGGTCGACAGCTTGGGGGTGATCTGCAATTGCTCCTGCACCGCGCGGCTCGCGGCCTGCGAAAGTTCACCGGGAACGGTCAGGAACGGGTATCCGGAAATGAACCACTCCAGTGAGTGTTTCACCGCGTGCCGCTGCAGTATCGACTCGACCACGGCCTTCAGGGAGTCGACCGTTTGTTCGGTGGAAAAGCGCAGATTGAAGCGCGCCTTCAATTCTCCGGGAATCACATTGGGCGCACCGGTGCCGGCGGAAATATTCGACACCTGGAAGGTAGTGGGCTGAAAGTGCGCGTTGCCCTGATCCCAGGTGCGTGCCGCGAGTTCGGCGAGCGCCGGCGCCACCGCATGCACCGGATTATCCGCCGTCTGCGGATAGGCGATGTGCCCCTGAATGCCGTGCACCGTCAGCCGCCCGCTGAGGCTGCCGCGCCGGCCGATCTTGATGGTGTCGCCGAGCACGCGCTCGCTCGATGGCTCGCCGACCAGGCACCAATCGATGCGCTGCTCGCGCTCGCGCAACACCTCGACCACGCGCCGTGTGCCGTCCACCGAGGGGCCTTCCTCATCGCTCGTGATCAACAGAGCGATCGTGCCGCGATGCCTGGGGTATCGGCCGACGAATTCCTCGCACGCCGTGACCATGGCTGCGAGACCGCTTTTCATGTCGGCCGCGCCGCGCCCGTAGAGTACGCCGTCCCTGATGTCCGGCTGGAACGGATCGCTGTGCCATTCGTCCAGCGGCCCCGACGGCACCACATCGGTATGGCCGGCAAAACAAAACACCGGTCCGCCCGCGCCGCGTTTGGCCCAGAAATTATCAACCGGGCCGAATCGCAGATTCTCAACTTCAAAGCCGGTCGCCTGAAGCCTGTCGATCATCAACGCCTGACAGCCGCCGTCGGTGGGGCTCACCGATGCGCGCGCAATCAGCTTCTGCGTCAATTGCAGTGTGCCCCGCTGCGGCAATGTACTGGCCATCAGAAGCGCAATACCGGAACCTGGCGCCGTAAATTGTTCCAGACGCCGTAGCCGCCCAAGGTCAGGGCCGCAATCAGGACCCAGGCCGGCATCGCCAAGCCCAGGAATTGCCAAGTCACCTTGGCGCATTCCCCCGAGCCGGTCAGCACTTTGACCAGCACCTCGTTCAAGGAAAATACCTTGAGCATGAAATCCAAAGACGCTCCGCACGCCGGAATGCTGCCCTCGGGCAGGTGTTGAATGTACAGATGACGGAGCGCCACGCCGATGGTGGCAAGCGCCGCCACGGCCAGCAGCGACGCGTATGCGCGCCGGCCCCAGCTCACAGGGTCATGCGAAGCGGCGATCAGAAACACGACGCCGATCGAAAACACGCCCACCCGTTGGAAAATGCATAACGGGCAGGGCTCTAGATGCAGCACGAACTGGGCGTAGTAGGCGTAGGCCAGCAAGGCTGCACAGGCCGCGAACCCCAGAAGATTCCCGCGCCGCGCAGACATCAGCTGCGCGAATTAGCGGCGTGTGCGGCGTCGATTTGCCTGGCGACATCCTCGAGCGAGGTGTGACGGATGTCCTTGCCGTGAACCATGTAGATCACATACTCGCAGATATTCTTCGCATGGTCCCCGATCCGCTCCAGCGCGCGAACGATCCACATGATTTCGAGCGCGCGTCGAATGGTGCGCGGATCCTCCATCATGAAGGTGATGCATTGGCGTTGAATGGACTCGTATTCCTCGTCCACCATTTTGTCCTCGCGCGCGGTTTTCAGGGCGGCCAGCGAGTCCATGCGGGCGAAGGCATCGAGCGCATCATGGACCATCTGCGCGACCTGGCGGCCGAGATGCTTGACCTCGCGGTACTTGTCCGCGGGCCGCTCCATGGTGGCGAGACGCGAGGCGATATAGCCGATCTTCTCACCCTCATCGCCGATACGCTCCAGATCGGTGATCGTCTTGATGATGGCGACGATGACCCGCAAGTCCCCGGCGGCCGGTGCGCGGATCGCCAAAATGCGGCTGCACTCCTCGTCGATCGACACCTCCATGCCGTTGACCTTATAGTCATCGGTGGCAACCGATTCACCGAGGCGGCTATCGCCTTCCACCAAGGCGGTTATCGCTTTGTGCAGCTGCTGCTCAACGAATCCGCCCATCTGCAATACCTGGTTGCGAACCTTTTCCAGATCCTCATTGAAGCGCCGGGAAATATGGTGGGTGAGATCGGCCGTTTCCATAAAAATTACCTTAAAAGCTTAAATCTTAAGAACAATCGAGAATACAACAATGCGCCCGAATTTTGTGACCTCAAGCGCTCTGCGCCGTGCGCACGTCTTGCTTCCAAATCCGTGCCTGCGGGAACTGGCAGGTAAAGGTGCTGCCCTTGCCTTCGATGCTTTGCACGTCGAGCCATCCGCCGTGGCGCTGCAACGCGTGCTTGACGATGGCCAACCCCAAGCCCGAGCCGCCCTGTCCGCGCGAACGTCCCGCATCCACCCGGTAGAAACGCTCGGTCAGCCGCGGGATGTGTTCCGCCGGGATGCCGATGCCGCTGTCGCTCACCGAAAAATAAATGCCGTCCTCATCGGCCCACCAGCGCATTCGCACCGTGCCCTCGGCCGGCGTGTACTTCATGCCGTTGACCAACAGATTCGTGAAGGCGGACTCGAGTTCATGCGCTGAACCAAATAGTCCATCCGCGGATTCCAAATCCAGAATCACCTGGCGCGGCCGGTCGACGCTGGCGAGCGCGTCGCGGTGCAGGCGCTCCAGCATGCTCGGCACATCGATGGCTTCGCGCGCCGCCTCGCCCTCCGTCGATTCCAGGTGTGAGAGCTCGAGAAGATCGGCAATGATGGCATTCATGCGCTGCGCCTGCGCGCGCATATCGCGGATCGGCCCGGACCACGCAGGATCGATGGACGAATCATCCGCGAGCGTGTCCAGGTAGCCGGAAATCACGGTCAATGGAGTACGCAATTCGTGCGAGGCATTGGCGACGAAATCCTTGCGCATCGCCTCCAGGCGCATTTGGCGGGTCACATCGCGCACCAGCAGCAGTGACTGGCCGCCGCCGTAGGGCACCAGCTGCAGGGCCAAGTACAGATCCAAAGGCACCGGCGGGCGAATGACCAGCGGCGTCGCAAAGTCATCGCCATGCAGGTAAAGCACGAACTCCGGTGAGCGGATCAGATTGTCGATCCGCAGGCCCACATCCACCGGCCGCCGAAGTCCCAGCAGGCGCGCCGCCTGACGATTGAACCAGACGATCTCGCGCTGCAGACTCAAGATAATGACGCCGTCGGGCAACGCGGCCGTGGAGCGGCGCAGCTCGCGCAATAGCTGTATCAGTCGTTGCTTGTGGAACTGTTTGCGCCGATGCAGACGTATCACTTGAGCGACGATATCGCCCCAAATACCGCCGAGGTTGGGCGGATCGATCTGCGAGCGCAGGCGCAACCAGCGGTCGAGGCGGTGCAGCGTCACCAGCTGCCAGCCCAGGTACAGGCAGGCGGCCACCAGAACCCACAGCCAAATAGGTCCTATCAGCAGGCCTACACACAGACCCAGCAGCAAAATGCCCGCGAGCCGCGCGAGCGCGAAAGTCCACATCGCTGCCATTGACTAGCCTCGCCCGCCTCCCTATGCGTACCGCCTAGGCCTACCGCCTAGGCATCTCGCGTGGAGAACCGGTAGCCGGCGCCGCGCACAGTTTGCACCAGGCGCTCCAATTGATCGGGCTCGAGCGCCTTGCGCAGCCGGCGGATGTGCACGTCCACCGTACGCTCTTCCACATAAGTATTACCGCCCCAGACCCGATCCAGCAACTGACCGCGCGAGAACACCCGTTCCGGGTGAGTCATAAAGAAGTGCAGCAGCCGATATTCCGTGGGACCTAAGGCGATTTCGCGCCCACCGGCGCTCACCCGGTGGCTCGAGTCGTCGAGTTTCAGGCCGTCGGCCTCCACTATATCGCCCGCACCGGCGGGTGCGGCGCGCCGCAGCACCGCCTGAATGCGCGCCAGCAGTTCGCGCGGCGAGAAGGGCTTGGTGATGTAATCGTCGGCTCCCCCCTCGAGGCCGCCGACCTTGTCCTGCTCCTCGGCGCGGGCGGTGAGCATGATGACCGGGATTTCCTCGGTCTCCTTGGCGCGCTTCAGGGATCGGGTCAACTCGAGCCCGCTCATGTCCGGCAGCATCCAATCGACCAGCATCAAGTCCGGCCGTACATCGACGATGCGAGCACGCGCCTCGCGGCAATCCTCAGCTTCCCGGACTTCATAGCCCGCGCGGCGCAAGCCGAAAGCGACCATATCGCGGACTGGCTTTTCGTCTTCGACAATGAGGATGCGTTTGGCGGTCATGCGGTTCCCACTATTAGATCGCTCGGCTGTGACAGTTCCATGACATCGCTACTTGGCCGCCCGCTCGGCCTCGGTCAACGCGACTTTGTCGCGCAAATACAGCGGGCCCAGAGCCGCCGGATCGATGCCCTCGCCTAACGCCAGGCGCCGGGTGCCGAGCCAGGCGATTTCGCGGGCATGCGGCAGCGCTTGCCCATCCTCGGGCCGCACGTGGAGGCCCGACAACGAAAGCAGCTGAGGATAAGCGAAAAATCCGCGCCCGATCCCCTGATACTCACCGGCTGTGGGCAGACGCACGCTATCGGGAGGCCCGACCTGCCCAGGGACGAGCGCCGCCAGGCCGCGCTTAGGATCGGCGCCGAAGCATCCCCAGTACACCTCGCCCATGCGCGCATCGAGACAGGCGATGGAGTGTTGCGCGCCGCGCTGCACGAGCTGCAGCGCCAGCGCCTCCAGAGTGGTGATGGGCACCACTTGAAGGTCCGCGCCGAACGCAAGCCCCTGTGCCACGGCCACACTGATGCGCACGCCGGTAAAGGAGCCAGGCCCGACACCGGCGGCCAGGCCATCCAACATGGACAAGGATACCTGCGCTTCGGCCAGCACGGCATCAACCATGCTGAGAATCTGCTGCGCGTGCGAGCGGCCGACCTCTGCGAATCGCGCGATCACTTCCTCGCCGCTCTGCAGCGCGACCGAACAGGCCTCGGTCGCGGTATCTAAGGCCAGTACTCGCACGGCCTTAAGTAGCCTGCGATGCGAGAGCGCGCGCAGGTCGCACCTTGGCCAAACGTTCGGCCAGAAACTGTGCGGCCGCGGCACCGTCGGTAGTGACCGGGCTCGCCGGCAATGCGTCCAAGAACACCCGCCCATAGGCCTTGGTTTTGAGGCGCGGGTCGCCGATGACAATCACCCCGAAATCGTCGAAGTCGCGAATCAAGCGCCCGACCCCCTGCTTCAGGGCCAGCACCGCCTGCGGCAGCTGGTATTCGAAAAACGGGTTGCCGCCGCGGCGGCGAATTCCTTCCAAGCGTGCCTTCAGCAGCGGGTCGTCGGGTGAGGCAAAGGGCAGCTTGTCGATGGCGACGATGGACAGCGCCTCGCCCTTCACATCCACGCCTTCCCAAAAACTCCCCGTGGCCAAGAGCACGGCATTGCCTAGCTCCCGAAACCGGTTCAGCAGGGCTTCACGCGGCGCCTCACCTTGCACCAGTACCGGAAACTGAGGTCTCGGGAAGCGCGCCTGCAAGGCGCGAACGCCCTCCGCCAGTGCGCGATAGCTGGTGTAGAGCAAGAAGGCGCGGCCGCCGCTGGCCTCGAGCAACGGCGCGCACGCCTCGATGAATCTGGCGGCGAACGCCGGACTTTGCGGCTCCGGCATTTGCGGCGGCAAATAAATGCGCGCTTGGGCGGGATAGTCGAAGGGGCTGTCGATCTGCAGGGTGCGTGCTTCGGGCAATCCGACTCGCGCTGCAAAGTGCGAGAAGTCCTCGTTTATGGCCAAAGTCGCGGAGGTGAATACCCAGGCGCAGGGCCGCGACTCGACGTATTCGCGCAGACGCTCCGCCACTTCGAAGGGCGTGTATTGCAACAGCAGGCCATTAGGATTGGCATCGACCCAGCGCAATCCCGTGTCGTCCGACAACTCGCGCAAGGACGCCAGCGAATTGGCCAGCGACGCCGCGCGCCGCGCACAGTTCGATACGCCGGCGCCTGCGCCCAAGCCTTCGAGCTGCGTCGCAATGTCGCTGATGGCCGTTTCGAGCTCCGGCAACACATCCAGAAACGCTTCGGGCAGTTGCGCCCATTCGTGGCGCCCGGCAGCGAGCTGCAATGTACTGCGCAGTTCCTCGAGCAGAGACTCGAGTGCGGCTATGGCCGCGTTGATCGAAGGCGCACGCACGCCGGCCGCTATGAGCTCAGCGCCGATGTCGCGCATCAGCAGCTGCAGCTGGCGCACCGACCATGTTTCACCGAAGAACTGTGCGGCGATATCCGGCACCTGGTGCGCTTCATCCAGGATCACGGCTTCCGCGCCCGGCAGGAGATCGCCGAAGCCTTCGTCCTTGAGAGCCAGATCCGCGAGCAGCAAGTGATGGTTCACCACGACGATGTCTGCCGCCTGCGCGTTGCGCCGAGCTTCGAATACATGGCAGCGCGCGAACTGCGGACACTCCTGCCCCAGGCAGTTCTCGCGCGTCGAAGTAATGCTCGGCCACAGCGCCGACTGCTCCGGCAAATCGGTGAGCTCGGATAGATCGCCGGTCTTGGTCGCGCCCGCCCAGCGCGACACTCGCGCCACTACGCGTGCCAGGCTGCGCTCTCCGCCGAGCAACGATCCTTGTTGAGTGGCCAGCTCCAAGCGATGGCGGCACAGGTAATTGGCACGGCCCTTGAGCAGGGCGATCTTCGCGGGGAGTCCCAACGCCCTGGCAAGCAACGGGACATCACGGCGAAACAGTTGGTCCTGCAAAGTACGCGTGCCGGTGGAAATAATGACACTGCGACCCGACAGCAGCGCCGGAACCAAGTAGGCAAAGGTCTTGCCCGTGCCCGTGCCGGCTTCGACGATCAGGGGTTCAAGGCGGGCCAGCGCCAGACCCACAGCCTTCGCCATCGCAGCCTGCTCGGGGCGATAGGCGTAGCCCGGCAAGGCACGCGCCAGCGGACCTTGCAGACCGAAGACTTCGTTGTAGTCGCTGTTCATTGGGTGGCTGTTCCGGACCTCAAGCCTACGATGTTTTGCGCCGGACTATATGACCAGAGCGCGAAAACGTACGAACGCCACTGAATTCGCTTTCAATTTGTTCTTCAGCCGCCAGCGGATATGCGTGTAGTCCGCAGCCGCCGCCGGGCGTGGGCGGCCGTCAAGCCCGGGGACTTGTAAAATATCCGCGCGCTCGAAATGCCGGCCGCCGTCCACGGAGTAGCTCACGTCGACACCGGGGCCTACGGCGGAATCGGCCACATACTTCATATGATCGGGGACGGCGTAAGTGACGATGGGTGCGTCCACTGCCGTCGCAGCGGTGTTGCGCACCTCGAGCGTATAAATCACGCGATCGCCGGGTGCCACCCGCGCTGCCGGAATCAATTTTACCGCCTCGTGGCCGGCTTCGCTGGACCTGGATTCGACCTCGGCAATCGATCGAATCATGAGGGGATACCCGGGTTCTTCGGCGGCGGCAAAGCGGCCCGCAAACAGGGCTGATATCGCACAGCAGAGAGCAGCTATTACGGTATGAGATGGCACGGTTCCGACATATTGCAAATTATCCATAATCAATAACTTACATGAAAACTTAACTATAGATCGTTCTCTAGGCGAAACAAGACAGCGCTGTCGCAATTGCTGGCCTTAAGATCAACGCCAGGAGCACTTGGCGGGTTGCCCGGCCATCTGTCATCCTTCTAGGCCTAATCTCGCCTGCCCTGAAAGGTATTCCCATGGCCACAGCTCCCCAGCACGTCACCTCACTCGCAGCGATCGATCGAGACGTGACGGCGTGGGTGGATGAGGTCGCGCGGCTCACACAACCCGACCACATCTACTGGTGCGACGGCAGCGACGCCGAGTACCAGGTGTTGCAAAGGGAGCTGATTGCCGCCAAGGAACTGCTGCCGCTCAATTCCCAGAGCTTTCCCGGCTGTGTGCTGTCCCGTTCCGACCCCTCGGATGTCGCGCGGGTCGAACACCTCACCTTCGTCTGCACCAAGAACAAAGACGACGCCGGCCCGAACAATCATTGGATTGCCCCTGCGCCGGCGCACGCTCAGATGGACGCCTTGTTCGCCGGCTGCATGAAAGGACGCACGTTGTACGTGGTCCCGTATTGCATGGGGCCCATCGACTCGCCGTTTTCTCGCTGCGGAGTCGAAATCACCGACAGCGCGTACGTGGTGCTCAATATGAAGCTCATGACGCGCATGGGCCGCAGCGCGCTCGAGCGCATCGCGCGCGACGGCAAGTTCGTGAGAGGGCTGCATTCCACCGGGGACTTGAATCCCAAGCGCCGCTTCATCATGCATTTCCCGGAAGAGCTGTCGATCAAGAGCTTTGGATCCGGCTATGGCGGCAACGCCCTGCTCGGCAAGAAGTGTCATGCGCTACGCATCGCCAGTTGGCAGGCGCGCACCGAAGGCTGGCTGGCGGAGCATATGCTCATTGTCGGTATCGAAAGTCCGCAGGGCGAAATCCACTATCTGGCCTGCGCATTCCCTTCCGCCTGCGGCAAGACCAATCTGGCGATGCTGATACCTCCGGCAAGCTACAAGGGCTGGAAGATCTGGACGGTGGGCGATGACATCGCCTGGTTGCATCCCGGCAAAGACGGCCGGCTGTATGCCATCAATCCCGAGTCGGGATACTTCGGCGTCGTGCCCGGCACCAATGCGAAAACCAATCGCAATGCCTATGACATGATTCGCCATGACACGATTTTCACGAATGTCGCGCTCACCGCCGACAATCAACCCTGGTGGGAAGGCCTCACCGAGGGCAAGCCGGCTTTCGACTGGCAGGGGCGGCCCTATGATCCTGCGAACGGACCCGCGGCGCATCCGAATTCCCGCTTCACCGTGGCCGCCCAGCAGAATCCTGGATATTCGAAATTAGCCGATGCTCCGGGCGGTGTGCCTATTTCGGCCATCGTGTTCGGCGGCCGTCGCCGCACGCTCGCGCCGCTGGTCTATCAAGCCCGCAATTGGCTGCACGGGGTATTGGTCGGGGCTGGTGTCGCTTCGGAGACCACCGCTGCCGCCACCGACGCCGTCGGTGTGGTTCGCCGCGATCCGATGGCCATGAAGCCCTTCGCCGGCTACAATTTCGGCGACTATTGGGCCCATTGGATCAATGTGGGCGCGAAGCTCAAATCGCCGCCGCAGATTTTCCACGTCAACTGGTTTCGTCAGGACGGCGCCGGTAAGTTTTTGTGGCCGGGCTACGGCGAGAACCTGCGAGTGCTGCGTTGGATCATTGAGCGATGCAAGGGCACGGCCAAGGCGCGCGACACGGCAATCGGCCATCTGCCGCATTCAGCGGACTTGGATCTTCAGGGGCTGGACATCGCGCCGGGAGCGCTCGATGAGCTGCTGAACGTCAGCCCGGCACTGTGGCAGGAGGAATTTGCGGGTATCGAGAAATATCTGGCCGAATTCGGCGAGCGAGTGCCGGCCTCGCTCACGGCGGAACTCAAGGGCTCGCTGCAGCGGGTGCGCGCGCCTTAAATCACTCCTCGCAGGTGTAGCGGATCACCTGGGAAGAATTGCTGTCCGGGGCCTTGCCCAAACCAATCAGCCCCTCGCCGCGCAGTTGCATGGAATCGCGGCGCACGAAGGCCTCTTCGCCGTCCTTCCCGAGCACGAAGGTGCCGTTGGTGCTCTGATCGATCAGCATGAATTTATTGCGATTGATCTCCACGCGGGCATGAAGACGTGAGATCAGGTTCCCCTTGACGACCAGATCGTTTTCCTCGGCGCGGCCGATGGTAATGTTGGCGCGGCCGTCGTCAACCAGCACTTCCTGCCCCTGATAGCGCAGTCGCAGCCGCTGAGTCTTATTCGCTTTCTCGCGCTGCCGTGAGGTGATGGCGATCGCCGGCACCATGCTGGTGATGTCCTCGGTCTGCCACAACACCTCGAACAGGGCCACTTCGCTGCTGCGTCCCTTCAACGTGGCGATGTCGATTTGCCGAACGGATGCGCGCCAGTCGCTCGACAGGCGTTCGACCATGGTCGCCGTCGTGATGATCTGGCCTGCCTTGGCCTGACTGGTCATGCGGTTGGCGGTGTGGACGGCAGAGCCGAAAATGTCACGGTTCTCAAGCACCACGGCGCCGAAATTGCAACCGATGCGGATGGCCACGGTCTGCTCGTCGACCTGGAGTTGCGGGTGCAGGGTGATTTGCTTTTGCATCTGCGCCGCGGCGTTTAAGGCATCATCCGCGGTCGGGAAGGTCGCCATGACCTCATCCCCCATGGTTTTGATCACGGTTCCGTGGTTTTGATCGGTGGCTGCCCGCATCACGTCGATGCAGATGCCGACCATGTCTCGTGCGCGCAGGTCGCCCAATAGTTCGTACAGCTTCGTGCTGCCGACTACATCCGCGAATACGATGGCGACTTCTATTTCTTTGCCCATTCGAACGCCATTATACTTAATCTGGCGCGGACGCCTTATGCCGTTTACGCGGAGCCGCCTAGGCGGCAATTCCCTGATTCAGGATGGGAAGCGCCGAATACAGGGTCTCAGGGATGGCATCCGGACGCGCCGCGACCTCCGAAAGGAAGCGCCGCCAAGCGCGCGCGCCTTCGCGCCCCGCCATCAAGCCATGCATGTGCCGCGTGATGGAATGCAGCCGTATGCCCCGCCGCGCACACACCTTGGCGTAAGCCACGACGCGCTCGATGATCTCGGGCGGTTCCGGCACCTGCCACTCTGGATCGACCAGGGCTTGTTCCAATTCGGCAAGCAGCGCCGGCCGGTGATAGGCCGCGCGTCCCAACATCACCCCATCCATGCCTGCCGCCACATGTCCGCGAATTTGCGCCACTTCGCTCAAGCCGCCATTCAGCACCACGGTAAGCTCCGGGCGCTGCTGCTTGAGCCGATGCACGTAGTCGTACTTCAGAGGCGGAATTTCGCGATTCTCCTTCGGCGACAGCCCCCCTAAGATCGCAGCGCGGGCGTGCACGATGAGGGCATCGATTCCGGCGGGAACGACCGCCGCAACGAAAGCATTGAAGAACTCATAGTCGTCGCGATCGTCGATGCCGATGCGGCATTTGACGGTCACCGGCAACGACGTGGCATCGCGCAAGGCCCGAACGCAATCCGCCACCAGCGCCGGCCGGAGCATGAGACAGGCGCCGAACGACCCATTTTTCACCCGGTCGCTGGGACAGCCCACGTTGAGATTGATCTCGGCAAAACCCGCGGTCGCGCCTATGCGCGCGGCCGCGGCGAGTTCCTTCGGATCGCAGCCGCCCAATTGCAGGGCAACCGGGTGTTCCGCGCGGGTGTGTTCGAGCAGGCGGCGCGCGTCGCCACGCAGCAACGCAGTCGACACGATCATTTCGGTGTACAGCAAGGCATGGGGGGAGAACAGCCGATGCACATAGCGGCAGTGGCTGTCGGTCCAGTCCATCATGGGCGCCACGTTGAGGCGTCGATCTAGGGTCTTCATTGGGTCGGCAGTTTAGCGGTCGGTGGCTCTCCAGCCTATTGGATCTTCCCGTAATTTATCATCTATACGCGGCTATACGACTGAAATATCAAGAGAATGTAGCAAATACGTTGCCAGCAGATTGCCGGGAGCACTGTCCTTGCAGATGCTCGACGATGGTGATCGACGGTATCCATAGGGCGTGACTGTGGTGTGGGGTGTCACAAGTTGAAATAAAGGAGCAGGATCGTCGGTCGACTGCGGGTCAACTAATCATTCACTAGGGGGATCAGCAATGTTCACGTCTCACTCGTTTCGCCCGGCCACGCTTTGCCTGGCCGGCGCCTTGGCGATTTCCTTCTCGGCTGCCTCGCTCGCCGAGGACATGGTGTCCTTCGCCACCGGCGGTTACGCCAGCGGCCTGCGCAGCGAGGAATTGATGAACAAAATGGATGCGAACGGCGACGGCATGGTGTCGAAAGCCGAGTGGCTGGCGTTTCAGGAAAAAGCCTTCACCATGTTGGACAAGAGCAAGACCGGCAAGGTCGATTCGAAGGAATTTGTCAGCAAGGACGGCGGCGACATCGTGTCCCTGGCGACGGGCGGCTACGCACGCGGACTTCGCACCAGTGCGATGCTGAAGAAGATGGACAAGGACGGCGATGGCACGATATCGCACGACGAGTACATCTCGTACCAGACCAAGGTATTCGACATGATGGACACCAGCACCACCCACAAGGGCATGCTCGGCAAGGAAGAAGTCATGTTTGCGACGGGCGGCAACAACCGCTCCTGAGAATCGCGTCGGGTGCCGGCGGCGAGCGGCCGCCGGCGGCGTCAAAACCGCAGCGTCAACTGCGATTGGTCGGCGGCCGGCGGCCGGAAAAGCTCCGTGTTTAGTTCGTACCGGGCGTGCGCCGAATCAAAGCCGCACTTGCGGCGTGCCAGCTCGAATCGCGTTCGCAATAACTCGGCATAGGGTCCGGTGCCGGACATGCGCTGACCGAATTCGGCGTCGTAGTCTTTTCCGCCGCGGGTTTGCTTGATCAGAGACATGACGTGCTTGGCGCGGTCCGGATAGTGCTCGGCCAGCCATTCGCGAAACAAAGTTTTCACTTCGTGCGGCAGCCGCAGCAACACATAGCCGGCCGAGCCCGCGCCCGCCTCCTTGGCGGCCGCCAGAATATCTTCCATTTCGTGGTCGGTAATGGCCGGGATCACGGGCGCCAGCAGCACGCCCACGGCAACCCCCGCCTCCGACAATTGCCGGATGACTCGCAGCCGGGCTTGCGGCGATGCCGCCCGAGGCTCGAGGGTGCGCTTGATGTCGTTGGTGAGCGAGGTCATGCTGACCATCACCAACGCCAATCGATCCTTGGCGAGATCCGCCAGCAGATCGATGTCGCGCACCACCAGCGCGCTCTTGGTGACGATGGTGACCGGATGCCGGCAACGCGCCAGCACGGCGAGAATGCCGCGCGTAATTTCGAGGCGCTTCTCCAGCGGTTGATAGCCGTCGGTGTTGATGCCCAAGGCGATGGGCTTGCAAATGTATTTCGGTTTTGCGAGTTCGCCTTCGAGGATTTTGACCGCATCGGCCTTGTAGAACAGCTTGGTTTCAAAGTCCAACCCCGGCGACAACCCCAGATAAGCATGGGTGGGGCGCGCGAAACAGTAAATGCAGCCGTGACTGCAGCCGCGATAGGGGTTGATCGATTGGTCAAAACCCACGTCGGGTGAATTATTGGTGGTGATGACGCTGCGCGCGTGGTCCGGCAGCACCGTTTCGCCCGGATGCTCGAGTATTTCTTCTTCATACCAGCCGTCATGCCAGATCTCGCGCGTGGTCGCTTCGAATCGCACGGCGGGATTGGAAATGGCGCCACGGCCCTTGAACTGCTGGTGACCGATGAAATTTCTTGGCATGGCGCAATTTTACGTGCAACCGCAGCGACCGTAAATCCAGTAGTCGGCGCCCTCCTACACTGTATAGCCGCTGGCGCCGCAACTCACCGCACAGAACTCAAACCCTCGCCCGGCGGCTTATTGCGGCGGACCCAAGCCTAATTGAGCGGCTTTCTGCAGCAGCTGAATCGCTGTATCGGCTCCTAGCTTCTGTTTGATCGCGGACTGATGGTTGGCGATGGTCTTCGGATTGAGCCCCATGGATTCGGCGATCTCTTTGATGGAGCGGCCCTGCGCCAGCAGGCGCAGCACTTCGAATTCGCGGGCGGACAAGCCGTCGGCCGCCGTCGAATCGACCGCGAAATCGCGCAGCGCCAGTTTGCGTGCAATATCCGCGCTCAAGTACTTCATGCCCGACGCCACCGCATGCACGGCTTCGACCAGCACATTCGGCGCACTCGCCTTCGTAACGTAACCGAAGGCTCCGGCTTGCAGCGCGCGCTTCGCGAAGATCGCGTCTTCATGCATGCTGAACATCAACACGCGGGTATCGGGTTTGCACGCCAGCATGCGCCGCATGGCTTCTATGCCGCTGCTCCCCGGCAAGGTGATGTCCATGACGACGATCTGCGGACTCAAGGATCTGAACAATGTATGAGCCGTGGCGGCATCGGCGGCCTCGCCGATCACAACGATGTCGCCGTGCCTCTCGAGCAGACGCCGATATCCTTCGCGCACCACCGCGTGATCGTCCACCAGCAGCACGCTGAGCATTTTTCTATTGTCGTCAACCACTGCCCTCTCCAATTGTCGCGGCACCCTGATCGGGAGTAATTCCCGGTCTCGCCGGGAATTGCACTCTGGCCCGACGTATTGCGTTCGTAGAGACTTATAGCAACAAGACCCGTGCCTGTTGCCGTGGGCCACACCGGGCAGTCTATCGAATCGCAGGGAGATATTGATGTTGCACTCGACGTTCGTTCTGACTCTCTGTGCAACTTGCATTGCGGCATCGAGCGTACCGCGCGCCGCTGCGGCGGACGGCGAGGACGGCGGTACCCAAGTTCCCAGCAATGCGGCCACGGCGCACGAATTGCCGCAAATCGTCGTCATCGGCAACACGCCGTTGTCGGGTCTCGGCCTGCCCTTGAGTCACGTTCCATCCAACGTGCAGACCGCGGGTTCCAAGGACATGAAGCGGCAGCAGTCCTTGGACCTGTCGGACTATCTCAATGGCAATTTCAGCGGCATCAGCGTCAGCCAAAGCGCGGATAACCCATTCCAATCCGATGTCAATTATCACGGATTTACTGCCTCGCCACTTCTAGGCACGCCCCAAGGCTTGTCCGTCTATGTCGACGGCGTCCGCGTCAACGAATCATTCGGCGACACCGTCAATTGGGATTTGATTCCTGAATCGGCGATTTCGACGGTCACGCTGATGTCCGGCTCAAATCCCGTGTTTGGTCTCAACACGTTGGGGGGTGCTCTGGCGATCCAAACCAAGAGCGGGCATGACAACCCCGGCACCGAGATTGAGGCCAGCGGCGGCTCCTTTGGGCGGCGCGCCTTTGAAGCCGAGACAGGCGGAGAGTTCGGGAATTTCGACTATTTCCTCACCGGCAATTATTTCGACGAGGACGGCTGGCGCGACTTGTCGCCGACACATCTGTATCAGGCGTTCGGTAAGGCCGGCTGGCAAAACGACAAGTCCGACGTCGACCTTAGTTACACCTATGCCGATACCAGCATGATCGGCAATGGCACCACCCCTGAAAGCATGTTGGTTTTTCGGCGCGAATCGATTTTTAGTGCGCCCGACTTTACACACAACATCATGAATTTCGTCAACGTCAACGGGACTCAGTTCCTGAACGATCATTTATTGCTGTCGGGAAATGCATATTTTCGCCAGCTGATCACCGCCAGCAACAATGGCGATGTCAACGACAACAACTATTTGTCGGCCGACTACTCCGGTCCGCCGATCGATTGTTCGCTTCCGCCGACGAGCCTGGCGGACAACGCCTATTGTTCCAATGGCATCAACCGTGCGTCGCGCCTGACCCAGCGAACCACCGGTGCAGGCGTGCAGCTGACCGAATCGCACGAGCTGTTCGGCGCGAAGAACCAGGCGGTTTTGGGCGTCAATTTCGATCGCTCAACCGATCGATATTCACAGAGTTTTCAGTACGCGACATTGACGCCGGAGCGCACGGCGATTGCCAACGCGAATCCCTTCAACCCCGCAGACACCGTGAACTCGCTGAGCGGCGGCAACAAGATCTTGGGCGTCTATTTGACCGATACGTATTCTCCCAACGAGTTGCTGCATTTTACGGCGGCGGCCCGCTACAACCGCAATACGGAGACGTTGAATGGATTCAGCGTCAATACCGATCTCGGTGATTTTGGCGACGGTTTCGCCGCGGCTGAACCGTTGTTCGAAGATCACACCTATACCCGGGTCAATCCGTCGTTTGGCTTCACGCTGACCCCGAACGACGAATTAACCCTGTATGCCGACTATAACGAAGCCAGTCGCGCACCCACCGTCATCGAATTGGGTTGTTCCGATCCAGAGAATCCGTGCGGACTGCCCAATGAATTCGCCAGCGACCCTAATCTCGAGCAGGTGGTCGCACGCACTATGGAAATGGGCGCACGCGGTAGTACAGAGGACAAGACACTGAACTGGAGCGTGGACGTATTCCACACCGTCAACAGCAATGACATTCAGTTCATCGCGACAACCACCAGCGAAGGCTATTTCAACAACGTCGGAAAAACCCGCCGACAGGGCGCGGACTTCGCGGTCGGTGGGACGATTGCCGAGCTCTCCTGGCGTGTGGTGTACAGCTTCGTCGATGCCACCTATCAGTCGAACTTCGAGGTCAACGGCGCATCGAACAGCTCGGCCGATGAGGATGGCAACATCATGGTGCGCGCCGGCGATCGGATTCCCCTGATTCCACGGCACACGGGCCGGCTGGTGCTCGACTATGCGCTGGCCACGAGCTGGGATGTGGGCGCCAATGTCATCGTCTCCTCCGGAGTATTCCTGCACGGCAACGAAAACAACGCCAATCAGGCCGGCGGAACCAACGGCGCAGGCGATGCCGTCGCCGGTTCCGGGCGCGTCAGCGGCTACGCGGTGCTTAACCTGCACAGCACCTACCACATAGGAAAATCCACCGACCTGTTCATTCGCCTCGCCAATGCATTCGACAAGCATTACGCAACCGCCGGGTTCTTGACCAGTACTTCGTTCGATCGCAACGGCTCGTTTCGCGCCGACCCGGACGATTGGACCAATGAAAATGCCATCTCCCCCGCGCAACCTCGCGCGGTGTGGGTGGGAATGCGCTACCGTTGGGAGTGAGCTTAAGGGACGCTACCGTTCGCAGCGCGGCCGCCGTTGATTACGAGGACGCGCCTCTGTGCCTGTTTCATATGCGCGTGGCCGTTGCCAGCTGCGGCGGCGTATTCAGCGATGGCTATGGGCTCGGCATCATCGGAATCTCGCTCAGCCACGCCCCGGCAGGCTTGGGGCTCACTCCGCTGTGGATGGGGTTGCTGGGCGGCGCATCGCTGTTCGGTCTGTTTGCCGGAGCATTGCTGACCGGTCCGACGGCGGATCGCTTCGGCCGGCGGCCGATCTTTGCCTACAACATGGTCCTGTTGGGCGGATTCTCTCTGCTGCAGGGCCTGGCGGAATCCTCGGCGCAACTCCTCGTGTTGCGTTTGGCGATCGGCTTTGTTCTCGGCACCGACTATGTGGTGAGCAAGGCGTTGTTGACCGAATTCACTCCGCGGCGGATCCGCGGCCGGACACTCGGGCTGCTCTCGGTCGCTTGGGCCGGCGGATATGCATCTGCCTATGTGGTCGGTTTTTCGCTGGGCAGCAGCGGCGCGCAAGCTTGGCGCTGGATGCTGATCACCAGCGCCCTGCCCTGTCTGTTGGTGTTGCCGCTCAGAATCACCATGCCCGAGTCGCCGCGTTGGCTGACCAATCATGGCCGCGCCGAGCAGGCCGCGGCCATCGTGCGCAAGAAACTGGGCGACCATGTGCTGCCGCCCCCGCCGAACGTCGCGCCCCCCGCGACTCGCGGCCGCTGGCGCCAGCTGCTGTCGCCGGCATGGCGTCGGCGAACTCTGGTCGCGTGCGTGTTCTTCACCTGCCAAGTCATCCCGTACTTTGCGGTGGGGACTTTCGTATCCCAGGTCATGTCCGCGATGAACGTGAAGAGCGGTTACTTCGGCGGGCTCATTTATAACCTGTCGCTGCTAGGCGGTGCTGTTGCAGGATTAATGGTGGTCGATAGGATTCCCCGGCGCGTCTTTTTGATCGGCAGTTTCAGCATCGCAGCAGCCACCATGCTTATCCTCGCCCTATGGAACGATGTGCCGGCCGTCGCGATGATGCTGCTGTTCGCCGTTTTTGCCGGCGTTCTATCCGCGGCCTCCAACCTCGTCTATGTATACCTGCCCGAGCTTTTTCCAACCGATCTTCGGGCCTCAGGCATCGGGCTTGCCATCGCCGCGAGCCGCATAGGTTCGGCCATGAGCACATTTTTGCTCCCCATCGTGGTTGCCGCCTTTGGCGTACGTTCGGCGCTCGGCGCCTGCGTGGCCGTGCTCGCGTTTGGCGCTGCTATTTGCCGGCGATGGGCGCCGGAGACGCGCAATGTCCCGTTAGGATTGCTCGATCAAGCATCGTCAAGTCTGTAGGACACCCGATGACAACGGCACGCGCAATCTGCCGCTGCCGAAGCGTCCGGGTCTGGGTGTGAATCATTGCGTGGGCACGGACGCCACGATCTTGAACCCTGCTCCGAGTTCGCTTGCTAGCACAATGGATCCGCCGAGTGCGGATACGCGTTCGCGCATGCCGACGAGACCCAACCCGGATCGAGGTACTTTCATATCGGTCCCTCGGCCATTATCGGCGATCAGAATCTCTATGCTTTCATCCGAGGTGGCGCTTCGCGCGGATGTGACCCGGATCTCGACCCTCGTGGCATCTGCATGACGCGCAATGTTGGTGAGTGCCTCTTGCACCAACCGATAGATGACGAGTCCGGCGGTTTCGGTCATGTTCTCGAAATCCCCGCTGATCGACACGTCGATCGTCGCATGGGGCAGCCGAAGACGCCACTCATTGACACAATGTTCGAGCGCGGCGGCGACTCCCAGATCGTCCAAACCCACAGGGCGCAGTTGCCGGATGAGTCCGGTGACCACGCCATACATTCGATCAATATTGGTAATCATGGCTTGCGAAGCCCTATCCACGACCGGCAGGTCGCAGGCCCCCTCGCGAATGGACAGGGCATCGAGTTTGATGGCGTTGAGATATTGACCCAGCTCATCGTGCAAGTCCCGCGCGAGGGCCTTGCGTTCGTGCTCCTGCATGTCGACGTATTGCTGCGCCAAGCGTTGATTCTCGGCCAGTGCCTCCGCCAGCCGCACCTCGACACTTCTGCGCAAGCGCAGTTGCCGCTTTGCTTCAAAGTAGCGGCGCGACGAGAACCAGATCAAGCAGACCGCGATCACCAACAGAACCGCGGGAGCCTCGTCGAGTTGCAGGCGTTCCAGCGGGCGCGTCCATTTGAGCAGCGCCTCGCTCAAATTGTATTTTGCACAGAGGAATGCAGCAATGATCGCGATCACGACGATCAACAAAATATCGCGCCGCACCGACATTTTGCGCCCCGAATCCCCTTCGTCTTTGGGATTCATGGCCGCGCCCAGCCGATCGCATCGATCTTGTAAACGACGTTTTGACGATTCGGTTCTCCGTAGTAACTCATGGCCACCTCGCCGATGAGCACGCCGCCCAGTTTTTCCATGGCCTTGCGCGATCGCACATTGTCGGCACCTCGCCGCTGACGTTGTCGAACACTGCAAATGCACCGCGCGACTCGATCGCGCCTTGGAAATAAGTGGCAAAGACGTCGCGCTGGTAACGGCTCTGGTTAGGATGCTGTTCCCAGATTAATGGATCCGATGCGACTGCATAGAGAGCGTCGAAGTCGCCCGCCGGCAGCGGCTCGAGCCTCACCCAGCGATTTTCGATGCTCGGTTGTAACTCAAATTGCACGGCGGTATCCGTCCATTGGCCTTCCTCGTCATCAGAACAGGTGATTGGGGTCTTTTGCTACTGGTGCATCGGAGCGCCGTCTGGCATCGTTGCGCACAAGACTATGCGAAACCGGTCATGTAAAGGTAGGCGACCCGATGTGTTGGCCATTGCTCTGCTGGCCGCGCTGCTATTTCGAGCCTACATCCCGGTCGGATTCATGCCGGCGGACGGCACACCATTTCTGCTCGAGTTCTGTCCCGCCACCTACACCCCCGCTTCGCCTGCACATCTCTCGCACCATCATCATTCGCCGGCCCACGCCGATTTTCAAAACTGTCCGTTCGGCAGCGCACCTGCCGCGGGACCCGTATCGCACCTGATCGTCTTTGAAGGTCCCGGACGAATCACCTCGTTCGAGAAGTCTTCCCCGGAACCCACGCGACTGGGTACCCAGCCGCTTCGTGCGCATCGCCCTCGGGGACCTCCCTCCCTCGCCTGAGCGCCGAACGTCGACGAATCGCGCATGGCGTGCCCTGCGCATTCTCGTCAATTTTCAGGTTTTAAAGCGCTCGCGATGGCGGGCGCCAGGGAGAGACCCGTGAATATTTCAAAGAGGCATGCGGCATTGGCTGTGGTGTGCCTGTCAATGGCCCCTTTAAGCTCGTGGGGCTGCGCCGCCTGCGGCTGTACCTTGAGCGCCGACGCAGCGATGGGCTATTCGGCGCTGCCCGGCTGGCGCCTCAGTTTCGAATACGACTATATTCACCAAGATCAATTGCGCAACGGCAGGCATGCCGTCTCCGTCGTGCCGGACGACAGCGAATTCGAACGAGAGACGCTGAATCGCTATCTGACTCTGGGTGTCGACTACAGCCCCACAGCCGACTGGAACATCGGCCTGCGGGTACCGTACGTGATCCGCAGCCATTCAACCTACGGCGATTACGATGCCAGCGAACCCCTGCCGCAGGTCAGCACATCGCGAAGCTCGAGCATTGGGGATTTACGGCTCATCGGTGCGTACCAGGGATTCTTGGCGAATCACAACTTGGGGCTGCAATTGGGGGTGAAGCTGCCCACGGGACAGTACGACACGGTGAACTTCAACAACGGTCCCGCCGCGGGAACGCCTCTGGATGCGAGCTTGCAGCCGGGCACCGGCAGCACCGATATCATCGTGGGCGCCTATTACTACCAGCCGGTCGGCCAAAATTTCGAAGCCTTCGTCAACTTGCAGTTTCAAAGCGCGCTCACCACCCAGCAGAACAATCCGGATGAGGATTTTCGCCCGGGCAATGCCACGACCTTGAGCTTCGGAATGCGCTACGAGGGCAATCCGAGGTGGGCGCCGCAACTGCAGATGAATTTGACACATAAGGGGGTGGATCAGGGCGCACGCGCCGACGTCACCAATACCGCCGGTGATGTGGCGTACCTGAGCCCCGGTGTGACGGTGAATGTCGCCGGCCGACTGAACGTATACGGCTTTGCGCAGCTTCCGGTGTACAGCGATCTGCTCGGCTACCAAGTCTTCCCCCGCTACACCTTCAGCGTGGGCGCGACCTATGGCTTCTGAACGTGATGACCGCGAACTGGCTTGTGTCATGCGAACGCCGGGCTCGGCACCGCGGGACGGAGCGGCCGGCCAGGGCTGCTAGTCCTTTCTCTTAGGCTCGCGCAGGTAAGGAAACTCTTTGGTGGAGCGGGGTTCGGCAATATGAAACCCTTGTGCGAATCCAATTCCCAGCCGTCCCAACTCTGCCAGCACTTCCGGCGATTCGACCCGCTCGGCGATGGTGTGAATGCCCATGGTCTTGCCGACCTGGCTGATCGCCTCGACCATGCTGCGATCGACTCGATCGCGGGTCACGTTCTCGACGAATTGTCCGTCGATCTTCAGATAGTCGACAGGCAAAGTCTTCAAATACATGAATGACGACAGTCCGCTGCCGAAGTCATCCAGCGCGAAATGGCAGCCGCGGCTCTTGAGCTCACGCATGAAGTACACGACATTGCCCAGGTTGGCGATGGCGGCGGTCTCCGTGATCTCGAAGCACATCGCGCCCGCGACCAGTTCGGTGCCGCTCAGCTCCGCGATCAGATACTCGAGGAAGCGCTCGTCGTTGAGCGAAGTCCCCGAGAGATTGACTGCAAT
This sequence comes from Gammaproteobacteria bacterium, assembly GCA_040002315.1. Taxonomy (GTDB): domain Bacteria; phylum Pseudomonadota; class Gammaproteobacteria; order Steroidobacterales; family Steroidobacteraceae; genus Bog-1198. The sequence goes on along the minus strand of JBDUEQ010000013.1, from coordinate 22,464 downwards.
GGTAAATGGCTTAACTCCCGATCCGCTGCGATGTACCAGCCGATCGAGCGCCTGGCGAACCACCCACCGGTCGATCGTCGGCATGACGTTGTAGCGCTCCGCCGCGGGAATGAATTCGGCCGGCGTCACCAGCGCGCCCGATTCGTCGCGCAGCCGCAGCATCAATTCGAAATGCTCCCGTGCATGCTCCTGAGCGTTTGCGCCGATGGGAACGATGGGCTGATAGTAGAGTTCAAAGCGGCTTTCGTCGCAGGCACGGGCCAGCTTCGAGACCCAGTGCATTTCGCGGTGCCGCTCCGGCACATCGTCGGGCTTGTACAATTGGACCCGGTTGCGGCCGAGATCCTTGGCCGAATAGCAGGCGACGTCGGCGGCGCTCATGACATTGGCGACCGTAGGCGTCTCGCTGGTGATTTCGACGATGCCGATGCTGGCACCGACTTGGAGCACGCCGTCTTGCCATATGAAGCGAAAATCGCGAATCGCCTGACGCAGGCTCTCGGCGATGCGCAGTGCTTGATCCAGCGAACAGCTCTGCAGCAAGATTCCGAACTCGTCCCCGCCTAAGCGAGCCAGGGTGTCGCCGCTGCGCACCCGCGATTGCAGCACGCCGGTGATCTGCTTTAGCAGCTGATCCCCCGCCGGATGCCCGCAGGTGTCATTGACCAGCTTGAACTGATCCAAATCCAGATACAGCAACGCCTGGCGGCTGGCCGAATCCTGGCGCACGGTCTCGACCGCCGCGGTCAGGCGATTTTCAAATTCGCGACGGTTGATCAATCCCGTCAGCGCATCGTGGCTTGCCTGGTAGTGCAGCGCCCGGTGCAAGCGCCGTTCCTTGCTGACATCGTGGAACACCATGACGGCGCCGATGAGGTTGCCGGCGCGGTCGCGGATCGGCGCCGCCGAGTCTTGAATGGCGAGTTCCTGCCCCTTGCGACTCAACTGCACTGTGTGCTCCGCCAGGCCGAGTGTCTGTCCTTCGCGCAGGCAGCGCATCACCGGACTCTCGGCGGCGTCGCGAGTCGACTCATCGACCACGGTCAGCACTTCGCCGATGAGCTGTCCCTGCGCTTCCCGATTTTCCCACCCTGTCAGGCTTTCCGCGACGGGATTCATGTAATCGATGCGTCCTTCCGAATCCGTCGTGATGACGGCATCGCCGATCGATTGCAGCGTGATCTGGGCACGCTCCTTGGCCTGAAAAACTGCCGTCTCCGCCTTCTTGCGTTCCGTGATGTCGGTAAGCGTTCCCTCATAGCCGGTGACCCGACCGTGCTTGTCGCGGACCACGCGGCTCGAATCCATGACCACCAGCATGGAGCCGTCCTTGCGGCGCAGCACGCACTCTTCGTTGCGCAGCTCGCCCTCACTCTCCACCCGCCGCATGAAAGTCTCGCGATCGTTGGGGTACCAGTAAAGCGCCGACGCCGGCAAGCGGTACAGTTCCACTGCCGAGTCGTAGCCCATCAGATTCACGAATGCGGGATTGGCGACGAGAATGCGGCCGTCACGCGAGGTTTTGTAGACCCCCTCCATCATGCTTTCGAACAGTCCGCGAAATTTCATCTCGCTGTTGCGCAGCGCGTCCTCGGCGCCGCGCCGTTCGATCGCTATGCCGGCGATCTGCGCCATGCGCGACATCAGCTCGTGATCCCTTGCCAGCGGTATCCCCGTCTGGCGCCGATACACCGCGAAGGTTCCGACCACCTTGCCGTCCGAGGCCAGGATGGGAGTGGACCAAGCGGCCCGCAACGACGCCTGCTGCGCCGCTTCGCGCCGGTACTCCCACAGCGCATCCGTTTCGATGTCCGCCACGGTGATCTGTCGGGCCAGATATACCGCGGCGGCGCAAGAACCGTAGCGAATGCCGATGGGCGCGTTATCCATCGCCGCCACGAACTCGCGCGGCAAATGCGGTGCTACCCCGAAATTCAACGACTGGCGCTCGTGATCCAAGAGATTGATGGCGCAGCAGCTCTCCGCCATGACTCGCTCGATCAATTCGCAAATCGACTCCAGTGCCGAGGATAAGGGTGCGTTCGCGGCGATTTTCTCGAACACCCTGCGCTCGCCTGCCGCAATCGCGTCGGCGCGCTTGCGCTCGGTGATGTCGGTGATGCTGGCGCGAATCAGCCGACGATTCGAACTCGGCAAGCGCACGAAGCGTACTTCGCAGGGCATGGTCTGGCCGGAGGCGTCGCAGTGCGCCCATTCGAACACCGGCGCCTCGCCCGCGAGAGCCCCTTCGATAAAGCCGCGCGGCCGGCCAAAGGACAGGGTGCCGTCGGGCTGATGCGGCGGGCTGATCTTGTCCGGTCCGCTCGCCAGCAGCGTCTCGCGTGGCATCTTGAAAAAGCGGCACGCATTGTCGTTGACATCGACGAACTTGCCCTTGTCGACATCGAACACGATGATGACTTCGGGAGCGTGCTCCACCAACGTCCGGTAGCGCGCTTCGCTTTCGCGCATCGATTGCTCGGCGAGGTGTCTTTCGGTGATGTCGCGGATGCTGACGATATAGCCGTCGCGCCAATTGAGCTTGGCCTTGCTGACCGCGATCTCCACCGCCACGCGATTGCCGCCCTTGACGCGTCCCCAAGTTTGATGCGCCGCCAAGTCCACGTGCGTGTCGTCAATCTTGATGGCGCAGCGCTCGAGAAAATCGCTGCTTCCTTGCGCAAGATCGGGCAGCAGAAATTCGAGCGAGCGGCCCAATATCTCGGCCTGCGCGTAGCCGAAAATGCGTTCGCCGGTGGGGTTGAAGGTTTCGATGTGCCCCGCATCGTCCAATGTGACGATGGCGTCCTTTACGTTGTCGAGGATGGCCTGCAGATGCGAGGCGGTCTGCTCGCGAATTTCGCGGGTGAGGGCCTGCGCCTCGTCGGACATGAGCTGCATCGAGCGCACCACGCCGCGCCGCTCGCCGTCGATGCGATCGTAGTGCGCGCTCACCGACTTGAGCAGGGTTTGTATATCGAGGTCGCCGCCCCTGCCTCGCGCCTCCGCGATGTGGCGCTCGAGCAGGTGGTTCAAGCAGTCCCCCGGCTGCGTGGGCTCGCTACGAATTGCGGCAGCGATATCGCGTGACAAGTCCCTGATCTCCCGCACTTAATCTACGGCGCGACACGGCACCGGAATTGCAGTAGATGTTAGGGCGATCCCGCAACGGGGGCGTGACGCGGGTCTCGGTTCGGCCCATAAACCGTTAAATAATTAGCTCTGATCCACCGTTTCGCGCTCTGAGCGCTTGCGGTCGTTTTCACGCAGGTTGCGCTTGCGCAGCCGAATGGAAGTGGGGGTTACTTCGATGAGTTCGTCGTCGTCGATGAACTCCATGGCCTGCTCCAGGGAGAAGCGGATCGGCGGGGTCAAGACCACGTTCTCGTCCTTGCCCGCGGCGCGCATGTTGGTGAGCTTTTTGCCCTTGAGCGGGTTCACAACCAGATCATTATCGCGGTTGTTGAGGCCGATGATCATGCCCTCGTACACCTCTTCTCCGGGCCCGATGCACAATCGGCCTCGCTCCTGCAGGCTGAACAGCGAATAAGCCAGGGCCACGCCCTGCCCGTTCGCAATCAACACTCCGTTCGGCCGCTGGCCCAGTTCGCGCTGCACCACGGGCCCGTAGTGATCGAATACATGGTGCAACAGTCCCGTGCCGCGGGTCATAGTACGAAATTCGGTTTGAAATCCGATCAGCCCGCGCGACGGCACCATATAGTCCAGGCGGATACGGCCGCGGCCGTCGGCTTGCATGTCGGTCAATTCGGCGCCCCGGCTGCCGAGGGCTGACATGATGTCGCCCTGCGCATCGGCATCGGCATCGACGGTGACCTGCTCGTAGGGTTCATGGGCAGCGCCGTCGATTTGTTTGATGACCACGCGCGGGCGGGAAACCGCCATTTCGTAACCCTCGCGGCGCATGTTCTCGAGCAACACGCCGAGGTGCAATTCACCGCGGCCGAACACCACGAACTTATCGGGATCCGCAGTCGGTTCAACCCGCAATGCCACATTGTGGATGGCCTCGCGCTCCAGACGCTCGCGAATTTGCCGGCTGGTCACGAACTTACCCTCGCGGCCGAGAAAGGGTGAGGTATTGACCTCGAAGGTCATGCTGATCGTCGGTTCATCGACCGTGAGGCTCGGCAATGCTTCCACGGTCGCGGGGTCGCACAGCGTGTCCGACACTTTGGGCTCGGAAATTCCGGCGAAGGCGACGATGTCGCCGGCGCTCGCCGACTCGACCTCGACGCGCGTCAGCCCGTGGAATCCCAAGATCTGGGTGATCCTCTCGGAGCGCGCCTTGCCTTCGCGGTTGATCACGCTGACTGCCATGCCGCGCTTGATCGTGCCGCGCTTGATGCGACCGATGCCGATGGCGCCCACGTAGCTCGAGTAGTCGAGCAGCGTGACCTGAAGCTGCAAAGGGCCGTCCGCGTCGACGTCGGGCGGCGGACAGTGCTCGACGATGGTCTTGAACAACGGCTGCATGTCGCCGTCGCGCACAGTGGAATCGAGGCCGGAAAAACCGCGCAATGCGGAGGCATACACCACCGGGAAATCCAGTTGCTCGTCGGTTGCGCCCAAGCGGTCGAACAGATCGAAGGTTTGATCCAGCACCCAGCCCGGACGCGCTTCGTCGCGATCGATCTTGTTGATGACGACGATGGGCCGCAGGCCGTGCTTGAACGCCTTCTGGGTCACGAAGCGGGTCTGAGGCATGGGTCCGTCCACCGCATCGACCAGCAGCAGCACGCAATCGACCATGGCCAGCACGCGCTCGACTTCGCCGCCGAAATCGGCGTGGCCCGGCGTATCGACGATATTGATGCGGTAGTCGCCCCAGGTGATCGCGGTGTTCTTCGCGAGAATCGTGATGCCGCGCTCGCGTTCCAGGTCGTTCGAATCCATGACCCGCTCCTGCAAGTCCTTGCGCGCATCGAGCGTGCCGGATTGCCGCAACAGCTGATCGACGAGCGTGGTCTTGCCGTGATCGACGTGCGCGATGATGGCGATATTGCGAAGTTTCTGAGTCACGGTAAGGCCTAGGAGGTAAACCGCCCATTATAGGGCTTTAGGCCAACTTGCGTGGCGATTTCCGTAGCAACCTTTAAGTGTCAGCGCTCCACGATCAGAGGAATGGAAAACACGCGCGCTTCGGCGACGTCATCGTGTTTGACCGATACGGTCAAACTCAGCACCAAGACGCCCTCCGCGCTCGGCGTCACCGTGAAACTCTGGCTGTACACCTGGCCGGCCTCGAGCGCCGGTAAGTCGATCTGATTCGCGCCGGGGGCAAGCGTCAAGCCGTCTCCTCCCGTCACCTGAATCTCTGCGGAGTTCCCGTCGATTTGCGGCAGGACGGCAATATTGACGAGAAGCGGTTGTCCCAGCATCGGGCGCTGCGGCAATTCGAACTTCAATTGCACCGCCAACCGCGATTTGCCCTGGCTCGACGCTTCCACCATCCCGGCAGTCAACGCCTCCGCCGTCGGTCCTTTCTTCACCACTGGGACACTTGCCTGCGGCGCGGGCAGCGGATTCGGCGGAGCCGGCGCCTCTGAATCCCGATGACAGGCACTCACCGGCAGGGCGGCGCACAGCAGCAGGACTCTCGCGGTATTCATATGCCTATGATCACCAAATAGGCCGGCAATCACAACTCGAGCGCCGGGCCCGTGACCGCCGCGAGCTGCTCCTCGAGAGATCGGTAGTGTTCCTCCCAATAGCGCGGCTCGGCGAACCAGGGAAACGCCTGCGGAAAAGCGGGGTCATGCCAGCGACGCGCCAGCCAGCCGGAATAATGGATCATGCGCAAGGCGCGCAAGGGTTCGATGAGCGCTATTTCGCCGCGATCGAAGGGTTGAAATTGCTCATAGCCCTTGAGCAAGTCGTTGAGTTCCGTGCGCATTTCCTGCTGTCCACCCGCCAACAACATCCACAGGTCTTGGATGGCGGGGCCGGTCAAGCAATCATCGAGATCGACGAAATGCGGCCCCAGATCCGTCCACAGAATATTGCCGCGGTGGCAGTCACCGAGAATGCGCCCGACGGAAGCGCCGCCCCAGTCGTGGGCGCGCGCCTCGATCTCGTTCAATAATTCATCGGTCAGATCGGCGTATTTGGTTGCCAGATAATCGGGCATCCAATCGCCGTCGAGCACGAAATCGCGCGCCTTGAAACCCAAGTCCTCTATCGATAAACGCGTCCGTTCATAGAAGCGACCTGCCCTGCCCACCGCGTGAATGCGCCCCAGAAATCGCCCAACCCATTCCCGTTCATCGCGCGTCCCGAGCTCCGGCCAGCGGCCACCACGGCGTGGAAAGACGGCGTAGCGAAAGCCGTGGTGGACGTGCAGCGATACGCCGTCGCGAACCAAAGGCGCCACCACCGGAATCTCCTGCGCCGCCAGTTCGCCGGAAAACGCGTGCTCTTCGCAAATCGCAGCATCGGTCCAGCGGGACGGACGGTAGAATTTGGCAACCAATGGATCGCCTTCTTCGATGCCGATCTGATATACCCTGTTTTCGTAGCTGTTGAGGGCCAAGACTCTGCCGTCGCAGTGATACCCAACCGCCTCGATCGCGTCCAAAACGGTCTCGGGTGAGAGTTCGGAATAAGGTGCATCGCTGTTCATGTGGGGCAATTCTACAGGTAGGATGCTGTAACTCCTTTGGACGAATCACGCTGCTAGAATGCCGGCCATGCGATTTCCCCGACCTAAGTCATTGAGCGGACTGATGCTGATCGGTTTCACGATCGTGGCGGCGCCGCTGCTATTCGCCATCGTGAACGCCGCGGTGCAAATGAATCACCTATCGAGCCGCAGCGAGGAACTGGTGCTGCACGGGGTGCGCGGTACCCGCAACAATCAGCGCATGTTCGAGGAGATCGGCGCACTCGAGCGTACTGCCCGCCTTTATCAAATCATCGGCAGCAAAGATCTGCTCGATGTGTATGCGCGCAATCAGCAGCGCCTGGTCGCCACCGTCAACGAACTGCTGTCGCTGCCGCTCGATGCCGAATCGCGCGACGGCGCACGCGCGCTGGAAAACGAGGCGGAACGGCTGCACGAGGAGTTGAAGCACGACGCGCCCAATTCGTCGCGCATGTCGGAACTGATCAACGCGTTCCCGCAGCTCTCGGAGATGGCGTCCAAAGTGTCGAACCGGGTCAGCGCACAGATCGACCGCGAATTGACCAGCCTGCAACTGGCAACCCAGCTTGCGCAGCGCAACCTATTCTGGGAAACGCTGCTGCTCGTGCCCCTGACGTTGGCGGTGGTGGGCGTGTTTACTTATTTATTCGGCCGGCCCATCCGCGCCATCGATCGCGCCATCAGTGAACTCGGGCGGGGCACGTTTTCCAGGCCCATCGCGATTCGCGGGCCGGCTGACCTCGAGCGCCTGGCCGCCCAATTGGAATGGCTCAGAGGGCGTTTGTTGGATCTGGCGCAGGAAAAGAACCGATTTCTGCGACACATGTCGCATGAATTAAAGACTCCGCTGGCAAATATACGCGAGGGAACCGAATTGTTGATGGATGGCGCGGTCGGGGAGCTGCAAAGCAGCCAGCGCGAAGTGACGGCGATCTTGCGAGAGAACGGGATGAAGTTGCAGCGGCTCATAGAAAATCTTCTGTCCTTCAGCGCCTGGCAGGCCAAGAGCGTCGGCCTGGAGATATCCGAATTTAAGTTGCGCCCCTTGATCAAGAGCGTATTGGAGAATCAGCAGCTCACTCTGGTGGCGCAACGCGTACGGCTCGATGTGCATGTCGACGATCTGGCGCCGCTCGCCGATCGCGGCAAGGTTCGACTGATCCTCGATAACTTGTTGTCCAACGCCATCAAGTTCACGCCGCGCGGCGGCACGATATCCATTCATGCTCGCGGCGAGCGCGAACAATTGGTATTGGATGTCATGGACAGCGGTCCCGGGATTCCTCCGGAGGAGCGCAACCGGATATTCGAGGCTTTTTATCAGGGAAAAACGCCGCAGGGAGGACATGTCAAAGGAACGGGAATCGGGCTGTCGGTGGTCACTGAGTTCGTCAACGCGCACGGCGGCAGCATCGAAATTCTCGAATCCAAGGCCGGAGGCGCGCATTTTCGGGTGCGCTTGCCCTTGCGGCAGGCAGCGGCGTCCCGTGAAACAGCCCATGCCGCATAGAGGTTTGCGCCTTGCAGCATGCGTGTTCATCGGCGGCTGCCTGAGTGCCTGCGGGCTTAATGTCCCATTTGCTCAGCAAAAGCCCGCCGCTCCCGCGGAGCCGGATCGCAAGCCATTGGACTTGAGCCCGATTACGCCGCTGCTCGAGATGATGAGCGCCCTGCCGCAGGGCGATCCGGCGCGCCAGGCGGAAACCTTCCAATCCGCCAAGGATGCGGCCGAACTCAGCCCCACGACCAGCAACCGGCTTAGGTTTGCGTTGGCTCTGGCGACACCGGGATATAGCGGCAGCGACCCCGTCGCAGCGCGGCGACAGTTGTCGGAATTGCTGGCCAGGCCTGAGACTCTGCTGCCAATTGAACGATTATTAGCCTTGGTGGAGCTCAAAGAGGTCGAGCAGAGGCTGATACTCCAGGCTGAAAACAGGCGCATGCGCGACGACGCTCCGCGCGATGACTCGCGCGACAAGCTGCAGACGCTGAACCGTCGGCTAGCCGCTGAATCTGACGAAAATGTGAAGTTGCGCAAGGCGTTGGACGAAGCTCGGGCCAAACTCGAGGCGATCACGCATATCGAGCGATCGATTAACGATCGCGGCACGAGCGGGTCGCGCACGCCGTGAAGGACACCGGAGACAAGGATTTGAACGCTTACTCGAACGCCGCTACGACATCGCTCTCCTTCGGGCTGCATCCCGGCACCCGCGAAACGCAGACGCCACAAAAGCGCAAGGCGCGAATTCTGGTGGTGGATGATGATCCGGGGCTGTTGCGCCTGTTGACCATCCGCCTGCGGGCGGAGAATTACGAAGTGGAGGCGGTGGAGAGTGCGGCCGCGGCGCTGGCCGCCTGTGTGCGCTTTCGGCCGGACCTTGTGATCACGGACTTGCGTATGGACCAGATGGACGGCATCGGCCTGCTCAAGGAGCTGCAGAGCCGCTGGCCGGGCTTAAGGGTCATCATCCTCACGGCGCATGGCACCATCCCTGACGCGGTGCACGCGACCCAGAGCGGCGCCTTCGGCTTTCTGACCAAACCCGTCGACAAGCAGGAGCTGCTCGATCACGTGCAAAAGGCTCTCAAGGTGTCCGGATTCGCCCACGTGGATGAGGACTGGCGTTCCAGCATTATCACGCGCAATCAGCTCATGGAGGATAAGTTGGCGCAAGCCAACATGGTGGCCGGCACCGACGCGCGAGTATTGCTGACCGGCGAGAGCGGCACCGGTAAGGAACTCCTGGCACGCGCCATTCATGAAGCGAGCCCCCGCCGCAACAAGCCCTTCGTCACCATCAACTGCAGCGCGATGGCGGAGAACCTGCTGGAGTCGGAACTCTTCGGCCATGAAAAAGGCGCGTTCGCCGGCGCCACGCGCTCGCAAAAAGGTCTGTTCGAGACCGCCGATGGCGGGACCTTGCTGCTCGATGAAGTTGGCGATATGCCGATGCGGCTGCAGGTCAAGCTGCTGCGAGTGCTGCAAGAGAACCAGATCCGCCCGGTGGGCGGCGCTGAAGCGGTGTCCACCAACGTGCGCATCATTTCTGCATCGCATCGCGACCTGCACGAATTGATGGTCGGCGGCCAATTTCGCGAGGATCTGTACTACCGTCTGAACGTCGTGCACATCGAGATGCCGTCCCTCGGCCGCCGCCGCGAAGACATTCCTCTGCTGGTCGCGCATTTTCTGGAACAGATCGCCAAGGAAACCGGACAGCGCAAAATTTACGCACCCGAAGCCGTGGAGCTATTGGCCACCGCGGAATGGCCTGGCAATGTGCGTCAGCTGTACAACGTCGTGCGCCAAAATGTCGCGCTGTCGCATGGCGCGATCATCACGGCCGAGTTGGTGCAGCAATCCTTGGGCGGCAATCCGACCCGGCTGCCGTCCTTCGATGAAGCGCGCGATGAGTTCACGCGCAACTATCTGTCGCAGATATTGCAGATCACCGGCGGCAATGTCAGTCAGGCGGCGCGTTTGGCGAAGCGCAATCGCACCGACTTCTACAAGCTGCTGTCCCGCCACCAGCTGCTGCCCGACGATTTTAAGAAGAGCTGATTTCTCACGCTCGCGCGCAGAACTCGGCCACCGTCGCCGCGACATGGGCTAATTGCGCCGGCTCCAATTCCGGATAGATCGGCAGTGCCAGGACTTCCGCGGCGGCTCGTTCCGACTGCGGGAAGTCTCCTGCGCGATAATTCAAATAGGCGAAACATTTTTGCAGATGCAGGGGCACAGGATAGTAGATCTCGGTGCCGATGCCCCGCTCGGCGAGTCTTGTTTGCAGCGCGTCGCGGTTCTGCGCGCGCACGACATATTGGTTGAAGATATGGCGCTGGCCGGCCGCTGCCCACGGCGTGCTTAAGTTTGGCCCCAGACCGGCCTCGCCAAGAGCACGGTCATAGTAGGCTGCGTTGCTTTGCCGCGCGGCGGTCCAACCATCCAGGTATTTCAATTTCACCCGCAAAACGGCCGCCTGCAATTCATCCAGGCGAAAGTTGCCGCCGATCACCGCGTGAAAGTACTTCGGCTTGCCGCCGTGTACCCGCAGCACGCGCATCCTCTCGCCAAGTTCGGGGTCATTGGTCGTACACATTCCCGCGTCGCCGAACGCGCCTAGATTCTTGCTAGGGAAGAACGAAAAGCAGCCAACGTCGCCGATCGTGCCGGTTCGCACACCGTTCTTGTACTCCGTGCCGATGGCCTGCGCGGCATCCTCGATCACTTTCAAACCATGGCGCCTGGCTATTGCCATGAGCGGGTCCATGTCCGCCGATTGACCGTATAAATGCACCGGCATGATCGCTCGGATTCGGCCACCGGTAGCGCGGTTAATCAGCCGCCCCCCGTCGACCGCACAGTGCTCAGTGATGAATGATTGCACCGCAGCGGGGGACAAATTGTAGGTCAGCGGATCGATATCGCAGAACACCGGGCGCGCGCCGACGCGGGCGATGGTGCCGGCCGTTGCAAAAAAGGTGAACGGAGAGGTAATAACCTCATCTCCCACCCCAATCTCGAGTGCCATTAGGGCCACCAGCAGGGCGTCGGTGCCCGAGGACACACCGACGCCGAGCGATGCTGAACTGTAGCGTGCAATCTCGTCTTCCAAGGCGCGCACGTGTTCCCCCAGAATAAAGTGCTGACCGGCGCAGACCTGGTCTATAACCGGCATTACTTCAGCGCGAATTTGGGCAAATTGGGCTTTAAGGTCGAGCAGTGGGACGTTTGTCATAGGTTGCTAGAATAACATCGGGCCCGGCAGGGCATTAACCGCGAGACCGCCCAATTTGACCTTGTGGAAATAGATCACGCACGAATCCAAGAATTTAACCGATAATGGACCCCGACTTGTCGTACTACCGCCACGCCCGAGCGTCGTCAACGACGCCTGTGGTTCAATGGATAACTGATGACCCAGCCGGTTTTGTTCAAACAAAGTTTTCTGATCGCTATGCTGGCTGTTATCCAAGCGGTGCTGCCGGCGGTAGTAGCCGTCGCCTCGCTGTATGCGACCATCACGCTGTTCGGCAAGATATTCGACCGATCCTCCGCAGCCATCGTCATCGTCGCCGTGCTGTGTCTGGTACTGATCCAGCCACCGCGCGAGGTAACGACACAGCTCACCTCGGCGCGTATCTCTGCCGTTGTGGACGTGATTTTTCGCTGGCTGCTGCTGCTGGGCGTGCTGCTCGCCGTCGGCTACGTGACCAAGTCTTTGGTCGATTATCCGCGCCGCGTATTCATCACCTGGGCGGTGGTCACTCCCGCAGCGCTGATCGTGGTTACGCTGTTCATGCAAGAGGTCATGCACCGCTTCCTGATGAACGCATTCGACAATCGCAGCGCCATTTTTGCCGGATATAACGGCAGCAGCTTGGAGTTGGCGCGGCGGCTGATGAACAACCCCGCCATGCGCCTCAAGGTGTCCGGTTTCTTCGACGATCGCAGCCCCGACCGCCTCGGCATGGAGCCCGATGCCAAGCTCGTCGGCACCCTGAATGACCTGTCGAAATACGTTAAGGAACACGGCATCGACGTAATTTTCATCGCGCTGCCGATTCGGCACCTGAAACGCGTGATGAACCTTCTGGATGATTTGCGCGACACGACGGCCTCGATCTATTACGTGCCCGACATCTTCGTATTCGACCTGATTCAGGCGCGCTCCGGCGAGATTCACGGCATCCCGGTGGTCGCCATGTGCGAAACACCGTTCTACGGATATCGCGGCGTCACCAAGCGGCTGACGGATATCGGCTTGTCGGTAATCATTTTGCTGCTGTTCGCGCCGCTGCTGCTGGTGGTTGCGATTCTGGTCAAGGTATCGTCGCCGGGACCGGTAATCTTTAAACAGCGCCGTTACGGCCTCGATGGCCGCGAGATCGCCGTGTACAAGTTCAGGACCATGCGGGTGACCGAAGACGGCGCGCAAATCCGTCAGGCATCGAGGACCGACAGCCGCATCACACGCGTCGGCGCCGTGCTTCGGCGCACCTCCTTGGATGAGCTGCCGCAACTCATCAATGTCCTACAGGGACGCATGAGCCTGGTCGGCCCGCGACCCCATGCGGTGGCCCACAACGAGGAATACCGAAAACTCATCAAGGGCTACATGGTGCGCCACAAGGTGCTGCCCGGCATCACGGGTCTGGCCCAGGTGAACGGCTGCCGCGGCGAGACCTCGCAGCTGGAAGATATGGAAGCGCGCGTGCATTACGACCTCGACTACCTACGGCGTTGGTCGCCCATGCTGGACATCAAGATCATCCTGCTCACCGCAATCAAAGTATTCCGCGACGACAAGGCGTACTGAGGGCGGAAAATGGCGTCCCCACGGGGATACGCCTTAACCCCAGAAACTACCGTAAGCCTTGACCGAGCCGCCCAGCCCTGTTTATTCGCGTTCAAAGGCGGCCTGAGCGGTGGTTTACGCGTTCAGAAAATCCTCATCGGCAACCTATTCATCGAGCTCGTCGTCAACTGAATGATTTTGATCTTCCTTGCCGCATCGGTCAGCACCTTTGGAATGGCCAGTCGCTTTCGCGCCCCCTACACTTTGCGTGCGCAACTGCAACCCCACAGTGTCGGCGGCGGTTTTTGCATCGAGTGCTGTCCCCGGATAATCCGCCATCAAACGTAGAGATTCAGTCCGTACAACGGAGAAGGCTATGACCTCAGGGTCTATGAATAAGAAGTGTAGATACTTTTTGAAGTAACCGCCTCTCACGGGGGTCAAAGTGGCGTCCCCACGCATACCCACGGGAAGCGCTCCGACATCGGACGATATGTCACATCCGTCGCCGGAAGCGAGGAAGTCCGGCATTCGTTCCAGCGCCCCTGCCCCCAGTGCCTGCACTTGAGCTCATCGGGGGCGTTCGCAATTCGCTCGATCAGGGGCTGCTTGCGCTGGGTCGGCTGGATGGCGCGGCGGGAACGTTACCCGATGCCCATCTGCTTCTCTACACCTACGTTCGAACAGAAGCGGTCCTGTCCTCGCAAATCGGTTACCCAGTCAACCGGATTCACGACCCCGACGGTGACGCATGCACTGGGCGAATTACAGAAGCTGGGGATCGTGCGTGAAACCACCGGCCGCGCGTGACGACCTACTTCGGCGTGATCACCACGGTGCCAAACGTAGCCAGCGTGCGGTCTATGCTGAGAAGCCGGTAGCCGCCATGTCGCGCTTGGGCATAAAGAAGCCGATCGAATGGATCCCCATGCTTGTGACGCAGTTCGCATGAGACGAGCAACGGTTCCATTTGGATTGGCAAGGGACGCAGGCCATTGGCGAATGCCTGATCCGCAAGCCGCCGAGGCTGGAGGGCGATCTTGCCCTTACGCCATTTTAGGCCCAATTCCCAAATTGAAGCCTCAGAAAACCATACGCCCTCGGCATTCGCGATGACCGCGCGGGCGGTTTCATCCAGTTGCGGCGCATCGGTGAGCACCCAAATCAGGCAATGGGTATCGAGCAGCAATTTCACGCGTTCAGCAGATCGTCGTCAGCGAGGGGGGAATGGAAGTCCGCGGACAGTTTCAGCCTGTTAGGTTTGATGCCGCCAAAGCGAACACCGCTGCGGGAATCCGCGGTCCCCAGGATCGGCGTAAGCCGTGCGACAGGCTTGCCGGCGCGTGCGATCACTACCTCCTCGCCCGCTTGGGCCTTTTCCAGCAGGGCGGAGAGTTGGCTTTTGGCCTTATATATGTTCACCAACATGCCATCGCTCCTATCAAGTTGGTCAAATTATATCAGATTTGACCAACCTTTCTGTTCGAGGCGTTTTAAGCGGGGAGCGAAGCGCCCTTGACAGGCATCAGCGTTTAAAATGGCGTCCCCACGGGGATTCGAACCCCGGTTCTCACCGTGAAAGGGTGGTGTCCTAGGCCTCTAGACGATGGGGACGCATGCGTGACATCAATCAATCGAACAATCGCGAACAGAATTCTGGTGGAGCCAGGCGGGATCGAACCGCCGACCTCTTGCATGCCATGCAAGCGCTCTCCCAGCTGAGCTATGGCCCCACATGGAGGCGCGGGACGTTACCTGACGGAGCGCATTTCGTCAAGAAAATGAACAAGCTACACCGCCCAAAGTTGCAGCGCTCGCGCCACGCGCGACAGAGATTCGGCTTTGCCTAAAATCGCCAAAGTCGCATCGATGGGAGGCGACACCGTTCCGCCGCAGACCGCAAGACGCAGCGGCTGGGCAAGCTTGCCGAGCCCGATGCCCTTCTCCGCCGCAACACCGCTGATGACATCGTGCACGGTTGCCGCCGTCCATACCTCAAGCTGCGCCAGTTTCTGAGCCGTTTCGGCGAGCAGAGCCGGCAATTCGGCAGTCACATGCTTGCGCACGGCTTTCTCGTCGTAACCCGGGGGTGCGCGAAAGAAGAACAGACTATTGAGCGCCATCTCACGCACGGTCTTTGCCCGCTCGCGCTGCGACACCACAATCTGCTCGAGCTGCGCCGCGTCGGGCGCCTGAACGCCTTCGCGGTCCAAATGCCAGCGCAGTACCGGCACGATACGCGAGGCCGGGGCGCGCATCATGTGCTGTTGATTGAGCCACATGAGTTTTTCGACGTTGAATGCCGAGGCTGATTTGTTGACGTCGACAATGTCGAACAGCCGCGTCATTTCCTCGATCGTGAAGAACTCCTGATCGCCGTGCGACCACCCCAAGCGCACCAGGTAGTTGAGCACGGCCTCGGGCAGGTAGCCGTCGTCGCGATATTGCAGCACGCTGACGGCCCCATGGCGCTTCGACAGTTTGGCGCCGTCGGGACCCAAAATCATCGGCAGGTGCGCATACACCGGCGGCCGCTGCCCCAAGGCGAGCAGCATGTTCTGCTGCCGCGGAGTGTTGTTCAAATGATCATCGCCGCGGATCACATGGGTGATCTGCATGTCCATGTCGTCCACCACCACGCAGAAATTGTACGTGGGGGTGCCGTCGGAGCGGGCGATGATCAGATCATCGAGTTCGCTGTTCTTGAACACGACGCGGCCGTGCACGACGTCTTCGACCACGACTTCCCCGTCGAGCGGGTTCTTGAACCGCACCACCGCCGCGAGGCCCGCAGGCGCATCGGTTCGTTCCCGCCAGCGGCCGTCGTAGCGCGGCTTCTCGCCGCGCGCAATCTGCTGGGCGCGCATCTGCTCCAGTTCTTCCTTGCTGCAGTAGCAGCGATAGGCTTTGCCCGCGGCGAGCAATTCGTCAATGACATCCTGGTAGCGCTCAAAACGCTTGGTCTGGAAAAAAGGGCCTTCATCAAAATCAAGGCCCGCCCACTCCATGCCATCTAGAATTTGCTGTATGGCCTCGGGTGTGGAACGCTCCAAATCCGTGTCCTCGATCCGCAAAACGAAGATGCCCGCATGTCGCCGCGCATACAGCCAACAGAACAGTGCGGTTCGCAGCCCGCCGATGTGCAGGAAACCGGTGGGGCTGGGGGCAAATCGCGTACGAACGATCATGGTTGGGATCTGAGGAAAATGAGGGGCGCAGAGTTTAGCAGAGCGATAAACGGCGACGCAGTTCCGGAAATTGGGCGCGGCGGCGCAGTTTGTTTTCAGGCAATGTCGATGCCATACTTCGCGCGCATTTTCTTGGGCGGTTAGCTCAGCGGTAGAGCACTGCTTTCACACGGCAGGGGTCACAGGTTCAATCCCTGTACCGCCCACCAATTAAAACAACCACTTAGAAAATGGTCCCGCGGCCCCGTTAACATTTCACCAAGGTCACGCCCACGGATATGAACTCCGCGTGGTACAAATAACGCCCGAACAGGGGTAACTGCGCGTATTCCTCGAAGCGGATGCGACGCGTAGGACGGATTAGAATTCGCGAGGCGTTTTGGCCCCAGGTTTCCGGTTCTACTGATAGATCATGGAAATCAAGCCACTCGCCCGTCAGTGGAAATTGGCACTTGTAGAATGCCTCTTTCGCGGAGAAAATCAGGGTGACTGCCGCTGCGCGCTCCTCAGGGCTCAGCGAATCCACCCAAGCTGCCTCACCGGCCACACAAATGGTCGGCCATATATCCGGAGGGACATGACCGACGATTTCGGTGTCAATTCCTACAGTGGCGACAGCGCTGCTGCTGGCCACAGCTGCGGCACACAGGCCGGCGGTATGCGTGATGCTGCCGACGAACCCAGGTGGCCAAACGGGCTGCCGGTCATCCGCAACGCGTAACGGGAATTGATCGATGCCGAATTCGCGCAGAGCGCGTCGAGCGCAGAGACGTCCGCCGGCGAACTCCTGGGCCCGTTTGGCCACTGCGCGACCCAGGTAGGCCGATTCAGCGGGCAACAGCATCGCTGGGTCAGCTCGTTCGCGCAACTCGGCGACGACCACCCCCGAGGGGAACAGACTCGCAAGGAGCGGCGACAAATTTGACGGATTATCGGCAGACTGTGGAATGGTAGACACTTCTAAGGGTTTACCTTCAATGACAATACATTGTAAAGAGTACAAGGTTAGGATGTGCGCGCCATGACTTCCATGCTGCAAAAGACGATACATGAAGCATTCTCCGCGATCGCCTGCGCAGTGCCGGAGCGCGTGGCGCTGGAGACCCCCACCGAGCAGATGACGTACGCACAACTGGCGCGTCGCTCGGGACAGATTGCACGCGGCTTGCGCGCTCGCGGGGTCGAGCGAGGCTCGCGCGTCGGTATTTATGCGCAGCGCGGCATGGACGCGATTGCGGCCATGCTCGGCATTCTCGAAGCCGGTGCGGCCTTCGTGCCATTTGATCCTGCCTATCCTGCGAATTTGTTGAAGTTCGTTTATGAGGATTGCATGCCCGCCGAGATGCTGGTGCAGTCTTCGCTACTGGAGCCGGGCAGCGCACCGTTTTGGAGCGGCGATGTTCTCGACATCCACAGCGCCTTCGCCGATGTCGAAGACTTAGCTTCGCCGCTTCCCGCGGTCGATCGTGAAGATCCCGCCTACATCATGTACACCTCCGGCTCGACCGGACATCCGAAGGGTGTGTTGGTGCCGCATCGGGCCGTGGTGCGCTTGGTCATCGATAATCACTTCGCCCATATGGGCAGCGATGAGGTGCATCTGCAGTTGGCTCCGCTGGCCTTCGACGCATCGACTTTCGAAATCTGGGGCGCACTTCTGCATGGTGCGAAGCTCGCGATTTTGCCGGCACCGTATCCCTCCTTGGATGACATCGCAGCCGCGCTGGCGCGGCACGGCGTGACCACATTATGGCTGACCGCGGGCCTGTTTCACCTGATGGTAGATCACCGGCTGGAGGGCCTCAAACCGCTGCGGCAGTTGCTCGCCGGCGGCGACGTGCTATCGCCGCCGCACATCGCGAAAGCGCTGCAAAGCCTGCCCGGATGCCGGCTCATCAACGGCTACGGGCCGACCGAGAACACGACGTTCACGTGTTGCTACAGCGTCCCGCGCGATGCCGGCAGCGGCCCATTGCCGATCGGCCTGGCCATCGCGCACACGGATGTGTATATCTTGGACGACGCGCGCTTGCCGGTGGCGGAGGGCCAGGAGGGCGAACTCTATGCGGGTGGCGACGGGCTGGCACTTGGTTACTGGAATCGCCCGGATCTGACTGCCGAAAAATTCGTCACCAACCCATTTGATTCCACCCAACGCAGCACGCTGTACCGTACGGGTGATCGGGTCCGGCGCCGCGATGACGGCAACATCGAATTCATGGGCCGCGTTGACCGGCAGGTGAAAATCAACGGCAAGCGCGTCGAACTGGATGAGATCGAAGCATGCTTGCGCCGCAGCGGTTTGGTGGCTGACGCCGCGGTAACCGCCTCAGCGCCCGGCAGCGGCAGTCGCAAGGTCTTCGCCTATGTGACTGAGAAGACAACGAAATCATTACTTATCAATGATTTACGTGTTTTTCTTAAGAATGAACTTCCAGATTACATGGTGCCGGCTTCGATTTCCATTCTAAGTTCCCTGCCCCTGTCGCCGACCGGAAAAGTCGACCGATCCAAATTGCCGGCGCCATCCGCGATCGTTTCCCCAAGCGCAGTGCCCGGGGCAGCGCCCAGAAGCGAGATCGAGTCCCAATTATTGGGCATCTGGCGTCAGGTACTCTCCAGCGACACGGTCGGCGTGGACGACAACTTTTTCGATTTGGGCGGCACGTCTCTGCAGCTCATTCAGGCGCACGCCACAATTGTTTCCATCATGAAATGCGCCGTGAGCGTGGTCGATTTGTTCCAATATCCTCGCATCAGCGCGCTGGCTGCCTGGCTGACGCAAAAGGCGTCGCCGGCAACCGCCGCTGCATCGGCCCATGTTCTGAATATCGACGACCGGGCGCGCAAGCAACAGGCGGCCCTTGCGCTCGCACGTGCTCGTCCCTCCGGCCGAAGAGTTACCCGATGACTGACAGCGGCTCCGGCGAACAACAGGACACTGTGCTGGGTGGCATTGCCATTATCGGCATGGCAGGCCGTTTCCCAGGCGCGAAGAATATCGATCAGTTCTGGCGCAACCTGTGTGCTGGAGTGGAATCCATCACCCGCTTTACGGACGCCGAGCTCGAGGATAATTTTTCCGCCGAGGAGCGCAGCGCCCCCAATTTCGTCAAAGCGCGTCCGATTCTCGAGGACGTGGACCAATTCGATGCCGACTTTTTCGGCATGTATTCCAGGGAAGCGGAGCTCACGGATCCTCAGCACCGCATTTTTCTCGAGTGTGCCTGGGAAGCACTGGAGAGCGCCGGCTACGATCCGGCGACCGTGCAGGGCCCGATCGGCGTATTCGGCGGCTGCAGCATCAATACCTACTTCTTGAATAATGTGTGCGGCGAGCGCCGCACCATCGAAGAATTCGCCAGCAATTATCAGGTCGGCTGCTATCCGATGTTGCTGGGCGCGGGACTCGATTTCCTGACCACGCGTGTCGCGTACAAACTGGATTTGAGAGGCCCCACCTTCACCCTGCAGACGGCATGCTCCACGTCCCTGTTGGCCGTCGCCCAGGCCGCGCAGAGCTTGCTGCTGTATCAAGCGGACATGGCGCTGGCGGGAGGCGTATCCGTCACGTTCCCGCAGAAGCGCGGCTACCAACATCTGGACGGCGGCATGGTATCCGCGGATGGGACCTGCCGGCCATTCGATGCCGATGCGACCGGCACCATATTCGGCAGTGGCGCCGGGGTGGTGCTGCTCAAGCGACTGGAAGACGCGGTCGCCGATGGCGACCATATCTATGCCGTAATTCGCGGCACCGGCATCAACAATGACGGCGCAAGCAAGGTCGGCTTCACTGCGCCGAGCGTCAGCGGGCAGGCCATTTGCATCGACATGGCCTTGGCGTCCGCCGGGGTCGACGCCCGTTCCATCAGTTACGTCGAGTGCCACGGTACAGCGACGCCGTTGGGCGATCCCATCGAAGTCGCCGGACTGACCAAGGCATTCGGTGCCGCCACCAGCGATCTACAGTTCTGTGCCTTAGGGTCGGTGAAAGGCAATATCGGACACTTGGACGCCGCTGCCGGCGTAACGGGACTGATCAAGACCGCACTCGCGCTCAAACATCGGATGCTGCCGCCCTCGCTGCATTACAAGCGACCCAATCCGCAAATCGACTTTGCGAAGACGCCATTTTTCGTCAACGCCTCACTGCGCCCCTGGCCTGAAACCCAAAGCCCGCGTCGTGCCGGCGTCAGCGCCTTCGGCGTCGGCGGCACCAATGTGCATGTGGTGCTCGAGGAACCGCCGGCCGCCGTGCAAGCCTTGGCGGAAGGCGGGAACGCCGCAGCCACAGGGTCCGAACTTCTGGTGCTGTCCGCCAAAACTCCCGCCGCGCTCGACGCGGCGCGTAAGAATCTTTCCGCGCATCTGCTCGAGCACCCTGAATTGCCGCTGGCGGATGTCGCCTACTCGTTGCAAGTCGGACGCCGGGTGTTCGATCAACGGCTGGCCTTCGTCGCCCGCAATCGCGATGAAGCGCTTGCCAAACTCGAGGGCCGCGATCAGCTCAACGTGCACGCGGGACGCCGGCCGCCCAAAGCCGCGGAAGTCGTATTCATGTTCCCGGGCCAGGGCGCGCAATACCCTGATATGGGAAAGGATCTGTTCGAGCGCTACCCTGAATTCCGTCAGAACATCGAGCAGTGCGCAAAAATCCTGGCGCCGCTGAGGGCCAAGAACTTGCTCGACCTGCTGTATCCGGCGGTGAATTCGCCGGAAGCGAAACAGGAGCTGATGTCGACTGTTGCCGCACAACCGGCGATCTTCAGCGTGGAATATGCGTTGGCCAAGCTATGGATGAGTTGGGGCATTCGGCCGACCGCCATGATCGGCCACAGTGTCGGCGAGTTCGTCGCCGCCGTGCTCTCCGGCGTGATGTCGTTGCAAGACGCGCTCACCGTGGTAGCCGCACGCGGCCGACTGATGCAGGAGCTGCCGGGCGGGGCGATGATGGCGGTGCGCCTCGCCGAAAGCGAACTGCTGCCGCTGATGGTGCCTGACCTTGCGATCGCTGCGATCAACGGACCGGCGCTATGTGTGGTAGCCGGGCCTTATGCCGCCGTCGACGCCTTCGAGGCCTCGCTCACCGCGCGCAACGTCGTCACGCGGCGCCTGCACACCTCGCACGCATTTCATTCTGCGATGGTCGATCCCGTGATCGAACCTTTGCGCCGCGAATTACAACGCGTCGAATTTTCTGCGCCGACCATTCCCTATGTGTCCTGCGTCACCGGCGATTGGATCACCGCAGCGCAGGCGGTATCGCCGGATTATTGGGCGCGGCATGCCCGGCAAGCCGTGAGATTTGCCGATGGCGTCGCGAAAGTCAGCGCGTCAGGATCGGCAGTTCTGCTGGAAGTGGGGCCGGGCAATGCCCTGACTACGTTGGCCGTGCAGGCCACGCGAGGCCGCGGCGTACCGGTGATCTCCTCGATGCAGGACGCGGTGCGCGAACACGAAGACGGTGATCGGCTGCTCGATGCGGCGGGACGTCTCTTCACCCAAGGGGTCTTGCCCGACTGGGTCGCCGTGCGCGGCGCAACGCGGCACCGGGTCCCCCTGCCCACCTATCCTTTCGAGCGCAGCCGACATTGGATCAACGCGCCGGCCATAGTGCGCGCCGATGCACAGGCGGTCTATGCCACTGTCGCCGTTGCGTTGCCCGCGGAGGCGCCCGCCGCCGCAGCACCGATTATTGCCGACACCATTTTGAACATTAATCCTCAGGATCTAGAGATGAACGATATTCGCACGGCCATCGCAGCCATTTTGGAAGACCTTTCGGGAGAAAGGCCGGAATCGATCGATTCCGATATGACTTTCCTGGAGATGGGCTACGACTCTTTATTCCTGACGCAAGTGGCACAGAAGATCCAGAGTCAGATGAACGTGAAGATCACGTTCCGCCAGTTGCTCGGCGACTACTCGACCATTCCGACCCTGGCGGGGCTATTGCACGAGAAAATGCCGAAATCGGCCCGCCCAGCGCCCGCTGCGGCGCCCGCCGCTCCTGCAGCCGTGGCTGCACCCGCTGCTGCGACCGCGCCTTCCCCAGTGACGGCTGCGGCACCGATGCGCTCGGCCGCGCCCGCCCTGACTGCCTTAAGCGGCGTCGCACCGAGCGGCGTGGAAGCCATATTCCGCGATCAGCTGCAGGCCATGCAGCAGTTGATGAGTCGCCAGTTCGACGTACTGCAAGGATTCGGCCCTGCAGCGCTGGCCCCAGCCGCGGCGCCCGTGGCCCAGCATGCTGCACCCGCGCATGCGGCGGCTCCCGCAGTTGCAAGTTCAGCGCCGCCGGCCGCCG